>NZ_JAKMQK010000033.1:0-1410 GCF_025771545.1 Campylobacter sp. IFREMER_LSEM_CL908 | reverse complement strand
GATATTGGCTATTACAGGGGAAATGCTATTGAACTTTGCGTTAGAGTATTATTAGATATGGATACTACTTGTTTGCTAGAATTAATAGAAGAAGATGAGAGAAAAAGAAGGGATATACTCAATAGAGATTGGTTTTTACATTTTATAGGTTCTAAGGGTAAGAAGTTAAATTTAGAACGCAAATGTGTTTGCAAAGAACATGAACTGATTAAAGAATTTATAGCCACACAAGATATTGAGTTTTTACATAAATATATGAAAAAACATACAAGGTTAAGGGATCCTTTAGATACCTGGGATCTTGAAGGTGCTGCAATTGTAAAACTAATGAATTTGGATAAAGAAGAATTTAAACAGTATAAATACTTTCCTTATGATTTAATATAAAATTTCTTAGTTATAATTTCATTTTATATTTAAGGAAAAAATTTATGAAAGATTTAAAACTTTTACAAAAGCGTTGGGAAGAAGCTTATGAGGCTATGCCTAAACTTTATGATGCATTAGACAAAACAATAGTAAATTTTACTCTTAGTGAAGATACAGATACTATTTTATTTAAAGAACCTTGGGAAAATTTTGAACTAGATGATGAAAATGAAGAAGTAGAATGGAGGTTAAGTTTTTTTAGTATTAGCGAAGATAAACCTCTAGGATATTTAGAATATAAAGAAGCTTTAGAAAAATTACAAGAATTTGCTTTAATACAATCAGAAGAAAGAATTTTAATTAGAGCTATAAATTTAAAAGAACTTAAAAATTTAAGATTGAAAGAACTATGATACTTCCTCAACCCATATTTTTAAATAAACTTATGCAATTTTTATCTAGTGAAAATTTAAATCTAAATAGTTTTAAAAAAGATATAGAAAACATAATCTCTAAAAAAGACTTACAAATTTTATTAGATTTAAATACAAAAATTATGGGTATTGCTAAAATAATTATTCAAGATAAAAAAGAAATTAATATACTGCTGCCACAATCTAATAAAGAGCATAAATTACAATATACACCTACAAAATTAGAAATTAAAAAAGATTTTGAAATTAAACTTGATAGCTTGGAAAATTGTAGCAACAAACAATTATTAGATATCATTAAACAAGAATATCCAAATAATATAGTAAAAGAACTAACTATTAATCTATCAAAAGAAAAAATAAAAATACTTTTCATTGTCAATGAAATACCAAAATTTTTAAAATCTATATACAAAGAATGTGATTTTAAAGATTACGGCTTAATGAACTATATCGAATTTGATAAAATTTTTAATCTTAAAATAGAAGATTTTAGATATTTTACGCTTGTTACACCCTTTGGGGCAAAAAAAATACAATTGTATTGGATAAATGAATATGAAAATCTTCAAGAAACACTCAATTGTATTTCAATCCCAATACCCCA
>NZ_JAKMQK010000032.1:0-1429 GCF_025771545.1 Campylobacter sp. IFREMER_LSEM_CL908 | reverse complement strand
ACTTAAAAATAGCAAACGACAGCGCTATAGTTGCAGACAATGTCAATCAAATAGCTAATGATATCTTAGAAGATGCTAGGAAGAAAAAATTCTAAATAAGTTAAACCCTTAATGGGTTTAACTTTGATACTCTATTAAATCTACATTTTACATTCAAGTCCACTATTAGAAATACCAAACAAATATTAATTAATTGAAAAATAATTATACTTAAGATAAAATATATCTTAATAATTTAAACATATAAATTAAAGGAGATACATTGTTTTCAAATTTAAAAATAGGGACCAAAATAGTTGCTGTTGTAATTGCAATTATAGTCTTAGGTATTGGAATTTTAGCAAGTGTAATTGCTATGCAATCTTCAAATATCTTACACACTGAAGCAGATAAATTACTTCAAACAAGTGCCTTTAGATATGCAAATATCGTCCGTGGAGCAACAGAAAGTGTACATTCAACACTAATGGGTGCAGAAAATACCATTGATAGCATCATCGCAGAACAAGACACAATAGAAGAACGCAGAATTAAAAATATTTTAGAAGGAGCTTTAGATTCTAATGGCTGGATAGCATATATTTATGTGCATATTCTTGATACTTCCAAATATAATGACATTAACCCTAAACTTTTAACACAATCAAATAAATTTTTAATGCTACTGCACGACACTTCTTTAAGAGAAAAAGGTGGTGTACAATTAGTCCAAGCAGAAGATGTCATTTTAAATCAGCAAAGCGTTGAAAATGCAATAAAAAATAGAAAAGAATCAATAGGTCGACCTCAAAATTTTACCATCAACAATGAAGAAATTCTAGCTTATAATATTGCTGTGCCTATAGTAAGAAAAGGAGAAATCATAGGGGTTATAGGGGCTTTAGGAAGTTTAACACAACTTCAACATGAGCTTACAAATCCTGAAAGAAGTGTTTTTAAAGACGATCAAAGATTATTATTAGGCAAAAATGGTCTAATAGCAGTTAGCCCTGCAACCGAATTTATAGGCAAAAATATTACTCAAATCAACCCGCATCCTAGTGCGAATTTATTAATTGATTTACAAAAAAATCAAACTAATACTCTATTTGACTTCACACCAGCTTCTACAGGAAATGCAAATAGAGCAGCGATAGCAAACTTTGATGTATGGGATGGTGCTGATGATTATTGGTCTATTGTGACTATGGCTCCAGTTGGCTCGATACAAATGCCTATAGAAAAATTAATAGCAACTATAATTATAGTATCTCTTTTCGTAGTTTTAGCTATTGCTTTAATAGTATTTATATACATAAACAAAGCAGTAAGCTCAAGAATTGTTAATTTACAAAACAACCTACTACACTTTTTTAAATTTATCAATCATGAAACCAAAGATACTATTTTAAGTAAAGATACTAAAAGCAATGATGAGTTAAGTATCATG
>NZ_JAKMQK010000031.1:0-1503 GCF_025771545.1 Campylobacter sp. IFREMER_LSEM_CL908 | reverse complement strand
TAAACCCTCAGTTTCCAAACATTAACTATCAAAGAGCATAATTACACTTGTAAAAGCAAACATTCATAGATAACTCCTTAGTTTTTAAAGATCTAGTTTCAAACTAGATCTTTAAAGATAATTCAATCTATAAATACAACCCTTTAATATATTTTTATCGTTTTTATTTACTTTAAGAATTCTTATATAAAACTATGCTATAATACAAGCCATAGTTTTAATTTTAATAAGGAGAATTCTCATGAAACTAGTTAAACTTAGTTTAGTAGCAGCATTAGCTGCAGGTGCTTTTTCAGCAGCTAATGCTGTTTCACTTGAAGAAGCTATAAAAGATGTTGATGTATCAGGAATGTTCAGATATAGATTTGAATCTGATAGAAGAGATATTGGCAATACAATTGTAGATGGTTACAACAGCTCTAAAGAAAACAAGCATAAATTTAAATCTCAATTAAATTTCAAAGCAGCTTTAGATGATAACTTCAAAGCTTTTGTTCAATTCCAATATAGCACAAGTGAACTTGGTTTTAATAGCCCAAATGCTAAAGCTGAAACTGATACTGATAGTACTTTTGTAGTTCAACAAGCTTACTTAGAATATACTAATGAAGCTTACGCTACAAATGTAATCTTTGGTAAAATGGAAGTTGGTTCTATTTGGACTGATGATGCAGTAGGAACAGGAGCTAAAATTCTTAATAATTCTATCGAAGGTTTAACTTTTGCTGGTTATTGGTTTGATAGCTTCAATGTTACAAGCGATGGAGATTTTACAGATTTAGGTATTGCTGATACTTCTTTATATGGTGCTGCTGTATTAGGTGATTTTGATCCATTTGCTTTCCAAGTATGGGCTGCTTATTCAAACAATTGGGCATTTTTATATGCAGTAGATGCTAGCTATAAATTTGCATTCAACGATGCTAACTTCAAAATCCAAGCTCAATACTTAGGAAATAGCTTGGATAGTGATAAAGAAAAATTAGGTCTAGATAATAGCAATTTCTACGCTGCTCAATTACAAGGACAAATTTCTGCTTTTGATTTCCAAGCAGGTATCGTTGGTTATGGTGAAAAAGACAAAGCTAGCTTAGTAGTTTTAGAAGATAAAGGTAGAGTAATCGCTCCAGGTGAGCAAATTTTCTATTCTACTGGTAGTGATTTAAGAGGTAGTATAGGTGAAAACTTCTTCTATTTTGCAGGTTTAGGTTATACTTTTGCTGAAACTGTTAGAGTAGGATTTGATTATATCGGTGGTAAATCTGAACAAGTTGGCCATGATATAGATAAAAATGAATATATTGCAAGAGTATCTTACGCATATAGTCCAAAACTTACATTTAGCGGCTTCTATTCTTACTTAACTGAAGATTTTAACACCAATGGTGTTCATGATAGCGATGATCAATTCATCAGACTTGAAGCTCTATACAAATTCTAATTATAAAAGCTAAGCCAAAAGGCTTAGCTTACTATATCTAAAATTATCTCTTCTTTTAATCC
>NZ_JAKMQK010000030.1:0-1545 GCF_025771545.1 Campylobacter sp. IFREMER_LSEM_CL908 | reverse complement strand
ATTCACCCCATTATATAAACTCCCACTAATAAAAGGCTTGTCTATATCATCATCTAAAAATGAAATAATAACTTCATCTCCTATTCTAGGTGTATGGTAAAAACCTGAATGATTGCTTGCTACATTACTAGCTACTCTTAAGAATGGACTATGGTGATACATGTTTGTTTTATTATCTAATTCTTCTTGATTAGCATAAAGATTAATCCTTACCTTTACTCTTCCATATTCATCTGTGTATATGGTATTTCTTTGATTTTCTATATTAGAATCTTCTCCTATAACTATACCCATGGTATTAATTGGAGGTTTTGGTTTGGATTTAAAACTAGGTGTAAAGGTTAAAAAAGATGGGGTAAGGGTTAAATTATTTGTATAAGATTTGCTTAGATTTAAGTCTTTAATATTTAAATTATCATTGGTATTGATAGTATTAGCTAAAATAGCATCATCAATTAAAATTTGTTCTTTTGCTATAATGGTATATTCTTTGGTGGTTTCTTCTTGAATATTAATTTTAATACTTTCATTTAAACTAAGATGATAAATATTGCTTTTTGCTTTTAGTATATTATTAAGCATAGTGTTTCTTTTTTCTTTTAGGGTAGGGGATTGTTTTAAATTAATATTTTGTGTAAAGGAATACTCACTTTCATAAGAATGCTCATTATAATGTGTATTGGCATTTTGTGCTTTAGTGCTTAAGGAATATAAACTTAAAGGTTGTTTGGAATTATTACTAGAATGAGTAAAAGCATTAGTTTGTATTTGTTTTTCTTTATTTAGTGCGTAAATACAAGTTTCATTAAGATGGTTGTTGATATTAGGATTAAAAACTATATCTTTTATTTTGCCTTTATGAGTATAAAAATCATAAAAATAAATATTATCTTTATCTTCATAAAAATAAATACCATGATTGTGTGCTAATCTTGTGATAAATTCTAAATCACTTTCATTGTATTGAGAAATCAATTCTTTAGTTTCATATATATGATGAATATTAGAAAAATCAATGTTTTTATTTAGCTTGGTGTTATAATAGGCTAAGGTTTGTTTAATTACTTCTATTATGTTTGTATGAGTATAAATACGATTTGCTTTATTAAAATCAAGTCTTATTAAAGGAGAATGCAAGTTAAACTTAAAAAAATGTTTATGGTTTAATTGTTTAAAATTTTCTTTTACAATATTGCTAGCACTGCCTTGATTAACACCTAAATAGTCAACATAAGATATTATTCCCCGATAAATCATATCAATATTAGTTGAAAAGTCTATCTTTTTGTTTTCATAAGGATTTTTAATTATAAGTGAAGCTTCTTTATCAATAAGCATATTAGGATTAAATTCAATATTGTCATCACTAAAAATATCATTATTGATATTTTCATAAAAACCTTCACATTCACATAAAAAGATCTGATCCAAGCTTTCTTTTATAATGGCTTTTGTGATTTTAAAATCAAGTTTGTTAATTTTTAAATTAAGATAAGAGTTGTTTGTATTCATTAAAAAACCTTTGTTGGTATTGGGATTTATTGG
>NZ_JAKMQK010000003.1:0-122160 GCF_025771545.1 Campylobacter sp. IFREMER_LSEM_CL908 | reverse complement strand
ACGGAATTTCTTTTTTCACTGGAGTGCTTGGTTGAAGTTCTGTCCACGGAATTTCTTTTTTCGCGTGTTGCAATGCAAGCTGTGCTAATTTTGGCGTATATATATCTTGCTTAACATCTCCTATTATTTCAAAACCTCCTTTTGAGATAGTATATTCTATTTTATTTTTTATAGGGCTAATATCCAATTGAGAAACAATATCTTTTTGTTGCTGATTTAATTTGCTAATATTTTCTGCCAAAATATTGATTTTTTTGAAATCAATATTTTCACTACTAGCTAAAGCATTATATTCTCTTTCATTTTCTTGAATTTTTGTTTTTATTTCTTGTAGTTGATTTGTTAGTATTATAGATTTATCAAGAAAATCTTTCAAATCTTTCTTTAATAAAGCGAATATAAAATCTTTTTTAGAAATCACATTAGCAGTATTATCTAACAATTTTTCAAAAGTTTCATTTTGATAAATTTTTTCTTTATTAGCACCCTTTAAACCATTTTCTTGATAAGCATCTATAAATTCCAAACTCTGAACTATCTTCAAAGCTTCTTCTTTATTGTTTTCATTATCTTTTAAAAAATACTTAGACACAAAATCAATTTTCTCATCTTCACTCATCTGTTTATAATCTTTTTCTTTAAGCATATCATCTAGCGAGCTAATATAAAATTTATAATATTGACTTGCAATATCATTAATAGCATAATTTTCAATACTACTTTGAAAAGAATCATCTTTGAAAAGCATAGCTTCTTTGTTTAAAATAGCATTTAAATCTAATTCTAAAGCTTCTTTAAGTTCATCTTTTTTCTCATTTAAAGCAAAAGTAAGATAATTATGATTGTCTTTTAAAAATTGCTTACTAGAGTATTCTAACAATTTTTGTTTATATTCTTTATAAGCTTGCGTTTGATCGCTGTATTCTTTTATATCAATAGAAGATTTTTTATCAGGAGAGTGTTTTCCATTTAAAATATCTTTAGGCATCCACACATGGATATTATGATGGCTTTTATCATCTTTATCTTTTCCTCCGATATCAAAATAACCAACTATAGTCTTTTCTTCATTTTTAGGTGCAATTGATTGAATTTGTGATTTTGAATTAAAAAAGCATATATATCATAAAAATAACTAGGATTATAAAAACTCACAAAACCAGTTGCTATTGTTGCTCCATTTTTATTATGCCCCGTTCCTTCAGAAATAATATTTTGTATATCATTTAAAATTATGTCGTTGAAATAATTTGAACCAGAATGCGATATAAAACCTGACGCATAGCTAAGTTCAGCTTTGTCTTTGGATATACTTTGAATTGTTTTTATATTATTTAAAGTTATACCAGTAAAATAATTCCCTCCACTAGCACTTGCAGCAAATCCACTAGCAAAAGAATCATCCTGCTCAAAATCATGAGAGCTATCTAAATAATGATCATATGTTCCTTTGTTATAAGATTGAATCAATCCTATATCATTTAAAGAAATATCTGTAAAGCTATTATAAGTTGGAGTGTTATTTTCTTTATATACATTTATAATCTCTCCGACAAATCCTCCTGATTTAGCACTTGCTTTATCCGTTACTGCACCTATATAACCAATATGATTTAAAAAAATATTATTAAAATCATATCTAGAATTTTGACTCAGTGAGGAGGAATAAACAGCTCCACTAAATCCGCCTACTCTTGAAGTTTGTATTCCTTCTGCCTGAATACCGTTTATATTTAAAATTGTAATATTTTTAAATTTACTACTTTGTATTGATGGTAATTCATATTTTTTGCCCTTTTTTATCATAGGTAGAGAATCAATATTAGCTACATCAACAATATCCCCAACAAAACCTCCAACATAAGCATAATCTTTACCATTGCCTATAATTTCATTGATATTTTTTAAAACAATGTCTTCAACTTTAGCATCTTGCTCTATAAGTCCGACAACACCACCTGCATAAAGAATATAATTTGTCGTATTTGCTTTAACATTACCATTCATATAATCTACATTGAAATTCTTTATATTAGCCCCATTACTTAAATTTCCAAAAATACCAACATAATTTTTATTGTTAGCCTCTATATTAATATTTTTTAAAGTAAATCCTTGGCCATCAAATGTTTTAGTAAAAGGTTTTTTATTATCACCAATCATCATAGAAGTACAATTAAGACCATCTATACAATAATTAGCATAGTTTTGCCAATCTTTTCCTTCTTTGCCTTTGCCTTGATTGCCTTTAAAATTTATATTATTGGTAAGTCTATATTCGATATTTTTGCTAAAATCACTTTTATTTTCATTCCATCCTTTAGCAAAATGCCACCAATCCACATCAGAACTTATACCTATAAATTTATTATTTAAAAATTTTTCATTATTATGCTTTACTTCTATTTTGTTTCCAGTTTCATCTAAAGCATTATCATAATCTTGTTGTTTGTAATTAAAACTTTTAAAAGAAGATGGATTGTAATAATATCCCGTAGCACCTAAATATAAAGAACCTTCATCTTTAGCAGTTATATGCAACTTATCTATATTATTTAAGGTAGCAATATCAGCATGAGTTTCATTCCCAACTAAATATATATTTGTTTTTTTATCTTTATCTAAAGCTGCAATTTGATTAAAAGTTTTACTTTTAATATCAAAAGTTCCATATAATAAAACCTTATTCCCTATAAGCAATACATTATTAGCATTAATATTACCCATATTAACTACATTGCCTGCTTTTTGTGGTTTAAACACCGGTGAAAAAGTTAATCCATCATCAAATTTTTGCATCTTTGCAAACTTTTGTATATCCTCATCACCCATCGACGAAGTCGAAGCCACAAAGCGATTAGCATTAATAGTTCCTGTTTTAGTAATGATTACTCCATTAGGATTGATTAAAAAGACATTATTACCTTTTGCATTTAATACACCTTCTATGGTAGATTTACTTGTCCCATGAGCAATGTTTAGGTAGTTTTTATTGCTTCCATTAAAATTTACACTTTCACCTTTACCTATACTAAAACCACCACCCCATTGTATGACTGAGTTTGTTCCATGTCCATTAATATTTAAGGTATTGTCATTTGGTTTGTTTATAGTTCCACTAGTCCCGTGAGTAAATTTACCTCCACTAGGTAAAGCCATTAGTGGAGAAAATAGCATTGATACAGTTATACCTGAAAGTATGATGTGATTTGATAGTTTTTTCATGTTGGCTCCTTTTTGTGTGTTATTTTTTTAATTTAAATTTACTACTATGCTTTTTGCATCTTTACTTACACTTAGAGTGTATTTAGCTTTTTGAACTTTTGCTTTAATATTTTTATGTAAGCTTTGATTGTTTTTAGTGATAGTTTCTAATAAGCTTTGTAAGTCTTTTTGATTTAAGTGTTTATTGTTTGTATCTACAAAGCCTTTTTCACTTTGCATTAAAATAAAGCTTTTATTTTTTACATTATTGTTTGTATATACATTAATAGAACTATCTTTAGAAAGATTAATCACTTCTTTAGCATTTAAATAAGCTTTAGTATCATCTTTTAAGATAAAGCTATAATGATCAAAGTTATTAATAGTATTTGCTTTTATATTTGTATTTAATATTAAATGATTATTAGTACCATTTTTATGTGTTAGAACTTTTGATACAAAGTTATTGTCTTTTTTAGTTTGTAAAAAACTTCCTGCTAATACATCTATATTGGTATTGTTAAAAATATTAGTATTACCACTTAGATATAAGGTATTATCATAGCTTTTATCATTTTCACTATATACACCAGAAGCTGCTATGATGATAGTAGAGTTGTTTTTATACTCATCTATATTTAAATTATTTATATGAGTATAATTATCATGAGTATTCTTGGCTATACCTGCACTAATTATTATTTCCCCTTCTCTTTTATCAGAAGCTGTACCTAGGGCTAGATTATCAAAGATAAAAGTATTATTAGCGCTTTCATTTTTTGCATTAATAATATATACATTAGAACTAGCTGCACTTGAATAATCTTTAATATTTAAAGTATTATCATTAGCATTTTCATTAGCTCTTAAAATGATTTTAGAACCTTTATCTATATTAGAAGCATTAGATAAAGATTGTACAAGATTATATTTTATAGTGTTTTTTTCTAAATTATCAGCTTCTATAATAGCAGTGAGGTTTCTACCTGATTTTACATTATCTAAAACTATACTATTAGCATTAGCACTACTTGCATAATATTTACCATCTTCAGACATAACTGCATATAAAAACATAGGAATATCAGAATTAGAATTACTGATATTAATACTATTATTATTTGCTTTAGAACTTAGAGTTTGTGCAGCAATAATATTAATCTTATCATATCTTTTTTTATCTGTTACTCCTTGAGTAATACTTCCTTCTATATTTATACTATTTCTACTAGCTCCTTTAGTAGCTACTCCGCCATAAAGATTGATTTCATCTTTACCGGTAAAATTAAAATTGATTTCAAATGGCTTTTTCAAATTCATATAAATAACATTATCATTAGCCATACCATTATTAGTTATACCTGCATAAAAGTCTAAGAGTGCTTTTACTTCTATATTGGTATTTAATGCTAATAAGGTTTGTAAATCCTTAATAATAATAACATTTCTATATGCATTACCTTGTATGATTTTACCCCCATAAACTGCTCCTACTAAAATAGCATTGTATACTAATGGAGTATTTTTAGTATCTACTCTTAAATCTAGTTTTAAATCATTAATAATTACACTATTATTGCTTACTTCATAGCTTTGATTATTATTTACATCTACAAAAGCTCCTCCTAAGTGAGTAGCAGCTGAAGTAGAATATGCTCCACTTGGACCATGAACTAATAAAGAAGCTCCATCTATAATAACCTTATTATTTTTAGCATTGCCATTATAAGTATAAGCTCCTACTACATGAGTCATTCTCTCATCAAAAATATTATCCCCTAAAGTGCTTTGTTTATAAGGAGTAGTATGAAAGTCTATCTTTACTCCCTTATTTAATATCACAGTATTATTATTAGTATTAGCATCAACCCCAAAAGCACCTAAGATATAAGGAGCACCATTTAAAGGTAAGGTATAGGTGTTTTCAACACCCATATCCACATAGGCATCTTTTAAGAAATTTAAAGTATTATTGCTTGCTTCACCTTTTCTTGCTATGGCTGGAGTGATTAAAAAATTATATTTATTATCCAAACCACTAGCTTTAGGATTAATTACCTCTTTATCGGTAGGTTTTAAATAATATACTGAAGATAATTCCCCTGCTTTTAATACTAAGGTATTATTATTTGCTTTTGCATTAAAGGTATAGGCTGAAACTAAAAAAGGTATATAGCTTAATTGATTTAAAGCGGTATTAACCGAACTAAAACTATGAAAACCATTAACTACAAAAACATCTTCTTTAATACTTGGAGTAAGTATATGCTGTCTAAAGGCTAATTTATTTAAATTCAAATGAGCCTTATCTTTAGGATTATCATAAATTAAAGTAATATTTGAAAGGTTTTTATTGCTAGCCATTTGACCATAGAAGTTTTTACCACTTAAGAGTTTATATGTGTCAAGATTATAATCATAAACATCATTATTATTAAATTTGTGCTGTTTAATAATATAAGCATTAGAAGTTTTATCATAATTTGCCTGGGTGGCAGCTTCTAAAGAGTTTAGGGAAAATATAGTGAGTAAGAAAAATTTTAATATCATGCAATATTTTCTCAAAATATGACTGAACAATATCCCCCCCCCCTAAGGTTTAAACTAAAAAATAATCTTTTCATGGTATTTAAAATACCTCCTAGAAATTTTATATTTTCATAAAAAAGTTATACTACTGCTATGCATATAAATTTAAGCTTAAATTAAGAATAAGATATAAAATATCTCATTTTGAAAAAAATTATCAAAATACTTGCTTATAGGCTTTTAGGTTAATTATTTTAATTGGGTATTTTTGTAACATACCAAACAATCAACATACAGCCTATCAATAACATTAACAATATATTTGCATTTTAGAGTACATAAAAAATCACTTAAAAAAATAATTGCAAATTTTATTTTTTAATTAAAAATAAACTTAAAAAAGTTAGCAGTAGTTATTGTAAAAATTTAATTTTATTTTCTAAAACACTTTTTGGAGTAAGTCCAATGAATTTTTCATTTATCTTGCCTTTTTCATCATAAAAAACTATCACAGGCACACCATAAATTCCACCCACAGCCTTAGACAAAAATGAGCTTGCTTTAGCTTCATACATAAGTGGTAAATTTAACTTTTTTTCCAAAAGAATTTTTTGGGCTTCTTCTTTTGATTTAGCTCCATTTAATACCGCTAAAATAGGAAAATTTCTTTCTTTATAAAGTTCATTTAGCATCGGAATTTGTGCATTACACGCACCACAATCTTGCGTGAAAAAAAATAAAGCATAAGCTTGATTTGCATTTTGTGTTTTTAAGGTTTTTTCAAAACCATCGTATTTAAAAGTATAGTTTTGACTTGAATTTAAGGTTTGAAATTCATTATTTGAGCATGCGCTAAAGAAAAAAACACTTATTAAAGCCAAGAAGCAATAGAAGCTTTTAGTTGTGACCATGGTTTTTCTCCTATGATTTTATCTTGCACAACTCCATCTTTAATGACAAAAGTTGTTGGTACTGCAAAAATGTTAAATCTTTGCCATGATATATCTAAATCATCTTGCAAAAATATAATATTTTTATAATCATATTTTGTAGCAAATTCTTCAAAATCTTTCCCCTTATCCACAGAATCAAGTGCTAAAATAGTGATTTTTTTAGGGTATTCGCTAGCTAGTTTTTCCAAGAGCGGTAAGTCTTTTAAACAAGATGCACAACCTTGCTCTACAAAGGTTAAAACAATGAGATTATCAAAATCAGCTAGTTTGATTTTCTCGCCTTCTAAATTTTTAGCTGCGATTTCTGGTGCTTTTAAGCCTACTTTGCCGCCATTTTTATTGTTGTTTTCAAAACATGCACTTAAAAAAACTAAACATAAACAAGCTAAAATTATACTTTTAATTTTCACTTTTCATCACTCCATGGCTTAAAATGATAGTTCTATCAGCAAAAGTAGCTAAGTCTGGATTGTGAGTGATTAAAACTATGGTTTTACCATCTTGTTTTAATTTACAAAAAAGCTCTAGAATATTTTTTTCATTTGCCTCATCTAAATTTCCAGTTGGCTCATCTGCTAATAAAATTTCAGGATCATTCACTAAAGCTCTTGCTATACATAGCCTTTGTTGCTCCCCGCCACTTAATTGGCTAGGTAAATGCGTAAGTCTGTGTGAAAGCCCTACTTTTTCTAGTGCCATTATAGCGTCTTTTTGTTCTATACTTGAGTGATAAAACTGAGCTAGCATGACATTTTCTAAAGCATTTAAATAAGGTATTAAATGAAATTGTTGAAAAATCAAACCTATTTTTTCTCTTCTAATTACGCTTTTTTCTTCTTCACTTAAATTTCCAACTTCTTTATCATCTAAAAAATACTCCCCACTACTTTGAGTATCCATTAAAGAAAGTATATTTAAAAGTGTTGATTTACCTGAACCTGATGGGCCCATAATGGCTAGCCATTCGCCTTGCTTTACTTCTAGGTTGATATTTTGCAAAGCTTTAACTTCATTAAAATTACGATTTAAATTTGAAATTTTTATAATATTTTTCATCACTCACCCTTTAAATTTTCACAAACATTGATTTTTAAAGCTTTTTTTAGCGGTAAGATACTTGCAAAAAATGCAAATACTAAAGAAACAAGCACCGCAAAAAACACTGAAAGCAATCTAAAATCTATACTTGCATTAAAAATCAAATATCCAAAAATATTTGCTAAAAAATATCCGCAAAAAGCGCCGAGCAAACTCGCACTCAAGCTTAAAATAAACACTTCAGCTCCAAAAAGTTTAATAACTTCTTTATGCTTAGCTCCTAGTGCAAGGTGCAAGGCTATTTCTTTTTTTCTTGAAAAAATCACTGCACTAAGAGTGGTATTTACGCTCAAAGAACTGATGAGCAAAATAGTTAAACTAATCAAAGCCATCAAAGCCTTGATCTTTTCTAAAATCACACCTTCACTAATGGATACTGAAGCTATGACTTTGGCTTCTACATTAGCCTTGCTAAGTTCTTTTGCTTTTTGATCTAAGCTTTCATAATCACCTAGTAAAATAGCTTGAGCATAATTTATCACTTCTTTAGCTGCTAACTCTTGAGCTTTTTTTAAAGAGATGATTAAAACCCCATCTTGCTCATCATTGCTTCTTAAAATAGCTTTGATTTTTACTTTGACTATTTTAGATATATTTGGGTTATAAATTTGCAATTCTTGTCCTATTTTAAGCTCTAATTGTTTAGCTAAATCAGCCCCCACAAAGGCACTATCTTCACTAAAATCACTCAAAGAAAAGCTTCCTTTTAAAACCTCCATAAAAGGCTTGGTAAGCTTTAAATTTGCAAAATCAACCCCAACAACTACCGCACTTGAACTTTCAAGATTATAAAAACCATATAAAAATGGGGTTAAAGCCTTTGCTTTCAAGTTTTCTTTGGCTTGATTAAATTCATCCATGCTTAAAAACTCATCATCTTTTGGCGTGATGATAAAATTAGCTCCATAAGCTTTTAATTCTTTGGACAATTTTGTGTCAATATCAAAATAAATATTAAAAAATGAGGCGCTGACCATAGCACCCATAAACACAGCTATAAAAATAATACAAACTCTTTTATAAGAAAAAATAAGAGATTTAAAAACCTCTTGCATAAAAAAATTATTTCCCATATAAAACCTCTGAAGTAGAAAGTTTAGAAATTCCTTTGATAGAAAACAAACATCCTAAAAATACTATAAGCACTGCAAAAAATAAACAAATTGGTAGGATAATCCAAGAAATTTCAATGGTATGTTCAAATATACTCAAGGCGATAATCTCTGACATACCTATACCAAAAGCAAAGCCCAAAACAGCCCCAACTAAAGCTACCACAACCCCTTCTAACGCAAAAATCATATAAATTTGCAAAGTGCTAGCACCTAAAGCTTTTAAAAGCCCTATTTCACTTTTTCTTCTAAAAATATCCGCACTCATTAAAGATGATATGGCTATGGAAGCTACGATTAAGCATATAATGCTAACTACTGCCATTAAAGATTGAATTTTAGATACTATCAAACTTTCTGCATCTGAAATCGCACTCACTACTTTTGTGCTTGCACCTTTAAAATCTTCTGCAATTTGATAGGCAATAGAACTTACATAAGCAGTGCAATACCACTGATCATACTCAAGCTGATCAAGACTATCTACATCGCGTCTTGCTTTTTGCGCTAAATCATTTTCAGGTATAGTCAAAGCTGAAACTTCTGCTTTTGAGAATAAACCTTCTTTTTTAGAAAGCTTTTGTGCTAAAAGCAAAGAAGTGATGATTTTATTTGAAAAAGCTTGAGTTAAATCCATAATACCAACAATTTTTACTTTAAAAATTTGATCATTTTGCACAAGGGTGATTTCATCATCTATTTTTAAATCGTACTTTTGTGCTAAATCTATTCCTAGCATTATTTCATCTAAACTATCATCTTTTGGGTAATTTCCTTTGATTTGACTATATTTGTATAATTCTTTAATACCTGCATAAAAATCATCATCATCTTGAATCTTTATAGCCTTATCAAAATAAGTTCCCACTAAAGAGATATTTTCATAATTTGCATTTGGAGTTTGAATTTTTACCTGAGTATCTAAAAATGGCGCAAAGGCATTGATATTATTTCTCCAAAAAATTTCTTTTATAGTATGGAGCTTGTTTTCTTCTAAAAAATTTTGATTTTTCAAAGGCTCATAAATTTTATTACCCACTTCTACACTCAAACTTGCACCTTTAGGTAAAACTAAAATGTTTGATCCATAACTTCTTAATTCTTTTGTAATTTCATTACCTATACCCAAAGTAAGATTTAACATAGTAGCCATAAGTAAAGTAGCTAAAAAAATCGTTAGTAAGGCTAGAGATTTTTGGATTTTATTTTGAAAAATAGAGTTTTTTACAATCTTAACTTGCATAGTCATTTCCTAATAAATTATGAATTCTATATTTTGAAGATTTATTCATATCAATGTATTTTAAAGGATCGTTTTTAAACTCTTCATAATTTTTTTCATTAGCAAAAAAATATGTTCTTCCTTTATAAACATAAGATCTTGGTGCTTTTAAGTTAATAAGCTCGGTATGATCAATAGGATCATAAACTTTCTTTTCTACTACTTGAGTGAAAAAATTTACCCCATCTAAAATTTCTGAAAAAGGTATGATAACTTTACCATTTTCAAATTTATATTTCATAGGGATAGGATTACACCCACCTGCCTTACCTACACTTGGTAAGAAAATTCTAACATTACATGAAATACAAATTAACTCTCCACCTTTTTTAACATACCCCATATCTCCACATATACTACAAGCATCAAAAACTGCTACTGGAGAGTCTTTATCTTCTCTTTTGTTAATCAAGAAAAATCTTACCACTTTACCCTCATCGCTAATATAAGCAAAGCGATGTAAGTTATTATCTCTTAATATTGCCACATCAAAAACAAATTCATTATTTTCATTTGGCTCTACATAGGTTGGCTCGTCTATGGTGATTGGTCTTGAAGCATGCAAGTCATAAAAGAGAAAAATACAAAGACTTAAAATCATAGCACTAAAAATACTTGCACTAAAATTAGTTATAGTTGAATTTTTTACTTGATTTTTTCTAAATTCTATATCAAAATCTTTTTTCTTGCTGTTTTCACTCACTCTTTGCTTTAAAGCTAAAACTATACAAATTCCTAGCAATAAAAACCATATATATGTATAGAATTTAGCATAATATACACTTTTTGCCACATAGCTTAAATATAAACTTTCTGTTTCTATCACACCTTCTCTCATAAGGTGCAATAAAATTTGTGCTAAAGCTTCATTTAGATAAAAAATCACGATAATGAGTAAAAATAAATTTAAAAATTTAAATTTAAATTCCCTTAGCCATCTTGTAAAAAGATAAACCCCAAAACACATCACAAAAGCAAGCAAAATAAGCCCAAAAGAACTAATCGCTAAAGAATCTAAAAAATTAGTGCTTAATATAGGAAAGTCGATAGAAATATGTAAGTATTTTATACCAAAAGCAAAAGATAATAAAAAAAGCAATATTGCTTGAATTTTTTCTTTTAAAAAATTATTTTTTATAAAAGAAAAAATGATAACACTTAAAAACAATAAAACAAATAAAACATCATTAGAAAAATACAACAAATCATAACTTAGTGTTTTAGCGCTAATAAAAAAAGCAAAATAAGAAAAAACAAAACCCACAAAAGCAAGTTTAAACACTAAAGAATTTTTTAGATTATAAAAAAATAAAGCACTTAAAAGTGCGTAAGAAAAAAATACTCCAAAAAAATGTACAAAATAAATCGACATGGGCTCTTCTTTGATAGAATTTATTTATAAAATCAATAATTTTATAAATAAACCCTAGCAAAAAGCTAGGGAAAAAATCACTTAGGTTTTCCTGTGTATTTAAAGTTGTATTTAACTGAAAATGGCTCAAACCATTTACCAACACCTGTTTCTTTATCAACATGGCGTCCAAAACCTTGTTTTTCTGGGCTTTCTATTAAAAATACTAACTCATAGTTTCCTATGCCTGTATCCATTTTTAAATTTGCACCATAGTGAGGGCCATCATCTGCTACCATAGGCATAAGAGTTCCTGTTTTTACTTTACCATTGTCAAGATTAGTTAGCTTATAAGCTATAGTTAAATAAGGAATCCAAAAACCTTCTGGAAAGCCGTTTTTATTACCCTTTAATGCATGAATATCTGCTTCAAGGTGAATATCTGCTAAACTTGCTGCAAGATCAATCCCTCTTGGCTCCATTTCGATTGGCTGTAAATAAACTGCTGCTATTTCCATACCATTTAATTCATAAGGATCGCCAATTGGCACCTCTGCTGCAAAAACTGAACTAGCTAAAATACTAGCTGCTGCACCTAAACTTAATAAAGTTTTTTTCATATTTTTTCCCTTTTATTTGAAATTTGCTTTGTTATAAAAATACCCATAATGAGTAAGATTAAAACCATAAACTGAGGTATGATGCTCTCATAGTAAGGATAAATTCCAAGCCATAAAATTCCTTCAAAATCAAAAGGAAGTAAGCTTGGTGTAATAACCTTGGCTTCTATGAGCTCACCAATGCCTTTGCCTGTAAAGACAAAGACCATATAAAAAATAATGTATGAAGTTATATAGAAAAATTGTTTTACTGGTATTTTTAAAGCACCAGCTTTTAATAAATAATAAAGTATTATAAGTATAATTAATCCACTAGCTAATCCTATAAATATAAAACTATAATCTGTGCTTGTTTTTGCATCAAATAATAAAGCTTGATAAAAAAGAATAGTTTCAGCACCTTCTCTGTATACAGCTAAAAACACACTAAACCATAAAGTTTTTGCTGAATTATTTGAGATAGCTTCAACTGCTTGAGTTTTTACATAATTTGCCCATTTTTTATTTTGCGCATTTGATAAAAGCCAAAAACCGACATAAAATAGTAATGCAACAGCCACAAGCATAGTAATGCCCTCTAAAAATTCTCTACTTTGCCCTGCTTGTTCTTTAAAAATCCATGAAATAAAAAATGCAGTTACAAAACTTAAAAATACTCCACTCCAAAGTGCTGAATATACTATACTTAAACGCTTTTTATTGCCACTTTGAACTAAATATGAAACTATGGCTACAACAATGATTAAAGCCTCTAAACCTTCTCTTAAGATAATACCCAAAGCCCATATAAATAAAGACATAGGTGAAGATTCTTGAATTTTATCCAAAGAATTTTCAATTAATGCACCAAGCTCATCAAAATTCTGTTTTAATTCTTCTTTAGAAGCACTTGCTTTAATAAGTGCAACACCTTTTGAAAAATAACTTTCTATTTTTAATTTTAAAGCACTATCAATAGCACCAATTTTACTTTCCATACCACTTGCTTCAAAAATATCCAAATAAACATTTTGTAAAGCATCTATGCTATTTAAATTAAAACCATCATAATTTTGTAAAATATTATTAAGTGCAATTTTTATATCATCATATACTTTAGTATAGTTTTTAGTACTCATAACACTTTCATCAAAGCCTTTAACCTGAAGTAAAGCTAATTCTTCTTTAGGTAAAGCTAGGAATGCTTCATATAATAAATCTGATATGTCTGAAATTTCATCTCTTATAGCTTTTTCATCCAAAGTGTTATTGTTGATTTTTCTTATTATAGTTCTAAGTTTTGTTTGAATTTTTTTATCCATACCCGCTTTTGTGTATCTTGCTACTAAAACTTCTACCTTTGAATTTCTATAATCTTCGAATAATGCTGATTGGATTAAATCTTTAGCTTTTTGGTAATCTTTATTTACAAAAGCCAATGCTGCTTGATCAAGTTTTGAAATCATTGAATCCATTAAAAATTGCAATCTTGCATCCATAGCTGAAGCTTCTTGTAAGGCTAATAATGTTTCATCTTTTTGGATATTTTGCTCTTGAGTAGTTGAATTTTGAGTCAAATTTGATGATGCTTGTCCTTTAATATCCTCTCCAAGTAAAGATGCAAACATAGCTTCAGCTTGCGCTTGACGCTCTTTTTCTGCTTTTAAAGATGAGCTTTCAGCTGCTTTTTTATCATAATTTATATCACTAGCTTCGGCTTTTAATTGAAATCCTTTTTCTAATATAGGAACGACCTCATCTAAATCAAAATACAAGCTACTAATTAAAGCTTCTATCTTAGAAATATCTTCTTTATCTTTATACATTTTTCTTAAATTAATAAATTTACGCTCCATCACAATGACTTTTCTACCGACATTGCGACCAATAGAGCCTTCCATGGTTTCAAAATGCTGAAAATATGCATCTTCAGCTTTTTTCTTAGCTTCTAAATTTTTATTATCTTTATATAACACCATGCTTTCATTCAAAATTTGCTTAATATTTTGACTTTCTTTTTGATAATCAATATCCCTAGCAAGTGTTAAAGAACAAAATAAAAAAATCATTAATAAACTTATTTTTTTAAACACTATTTTACTCCGAAATGATATTCATTTTTAAAATCATAGTCACAAGTATAGTACTAGCTTTCTTAAATTTAGATAAACATTATCATTATTTATTTCATAATAAATCATACAAAAATACTACAAAATGCTACTTTTATCTACAAAATAAGATAAAAAATTATTATTTTTAGCTTTTATATTTATTTTTTATTTATTTTAACAATAAAAATAAGTTTTTATTTGCTAATATGTATCGTTTTTTAAAATTACAAGGAGTTTTTTATGCTAGTTATTACTCATGAAAAACCAAGCAAACTCAAAAAAATGTTAAAAAATTTAGGTTTTTGGGTGATTATAGGAATTATAGCTGGCATTTGCCTTGGCTTATTAGATAAGGAATTTGCATTAGCTAGTAAAATCGGTGTAGATTATTTTATACAAGCTTTAAAAATTCTCATAGGTCCTATTATATTTTTAACTATTGTTTTAGGTGTTATTAGTCTTGAAAGCTTAAAACAAGTTGGAAGCATAGGAGCTAAAGCTTTGCTTTATTTTGAAATAGTAAGCACTTTTGCTTTAGCTATTGGCATTTTTATGGCAAACATTATGGGACCTGGTAAAGGAATGAACCTTGATCCAAGCACTCTAGATCAAGAAAGTGTGGCTCAATTTGTTAATAAAAATATAGAAATAAGTGTGCAAAATGAAATTTTGCATATTTTAAAAGACGCTATACCTACTGATATCATAGCTGCTTTTAGCGAGGGAAAAACTTTGCAAATCTTAGTTATAGCCCTAGCTTGTGCTTTTATTATTTCACTTATGAGAATTGATGAGAGAAAAGCTATACAAAAAACCTTAGAAATTATGCAAAGTTTTGTTTTTAAAATCTTAGAAATCATTATGTATTTTTCTCCCATCGCCGCTTTTTCTGCGATGGCTTTTTTAGTGGCAAAATATGGACTTGATTCTTTATTAAATTTGGGTTATTTGCTTATTGTTATGTTGCTTGCTTCTTTGCTTTTTATCTTTGGAGTTTTAGGGCTTATTTGTTTTATTGCTAAAGTCAATATTTTTAAATTTATGCATTTTATCTCAAGAGAAGTTTTAATAGTTTTTGCCACGAGTTCTAGCGAATCAGCATTAGCTCCGCTTATGAGAAAACTTGAAAAAGCAGGAATTTCAAAAGCCACTGTGGGCTTGGTATTACCAACTGGATATAGTTTTAATCTTGATTGTACTAATATTTATTTGGCTATGAGTTTAATTTTCCTTGCTCAAGCTTTTAATGTAGAACTTTCTTTAACTCATGAAATTAGCATTTTAATAGTGCTTATGATAGCCTCAAAAGGTGCTGTTGGTGTGACTGGATCAGGTTTTATTATACTAGGAAGTACACTTGCGGCTTTATCTAATATGCACATTGCAGAAGCTAACAATGGCTTAGGAGCAAGTTTGGGCGAGGTTTTACCTGTGGCTGCCATTTCTATACTTTTGGGCGTGGATAAATTTATGTCTGAAATTCGTGCTGTGGGAAATTTATGTGGTAATAGCGTAGCAGCTTTAATCGTAGCTATTTGGGATAAACAAATAGACTGGGAAAAATTCCGCTACGCTCTTGATAATCCTAAAGAATTTACAAACGCAGGTTTTGATTAAAAAACCTCTTTTTGAATTTTTTCTACATATTTTTCTCTTAGTTTTTGGGTATAAAAGCCCACCTTACCATCATTAATTACCTTACTATCTGCTTTTATAATACCTAAAATCAAAAAAGTAGCCGCAGAAATAAATACCTCATCAGCCTCATACACTTCTTTCATACTAAAAGCTCTTTGATCTACTTTAAGATCAAGTTCTTTTGCAAATTTTAAGATATTTTTACGGCGAATTCCTGGTAAGATTTCATTAGAAAATGGCTTAGTGATTAAAGTTTTATCTTTTATAATAAAAGCTGAACTACTAGAAGCTTCCGTTACTAAAGCATTTTCTACCATAAAAGCTTCAAAAACCTTAGCTTTAACAGCTTCTTCTTTTGCAAGACATTGAGCTAATAAAGAAATTGATTTTATATCCCTTCTTTTCCACCTTAAATCAGCTGTTGAAATAACACTCACCCCATTTTTAGCAAACTCATGCCCAATCACCTTGCATTCAAAAGCAAAGGCCATAATAGTAGGTTTTAACCCCTTTAAAAGAGCAAAATTTCTACTAGCAACCCCTCTAGTAATTTGCATATAAAGCCCGCCTTCTTTGAGAGAATTTTTAATGATTAATTGCTTTAAAATATTTTCAAATTCTTCTTTTGTATAAGGAATTTGTAGATCAATTTGGGCTAAACTACGCTCAAAACGCTCCCAAAATTCTTCCTTATCAGCTATTTTTGCATTTACCACAGAAACTACTTCATAAATTCCATCTCCAAAGATAAAACCTCTATCAAAAATACTCACTTTAGCTTCGCTAGCTTTTATAAATTCATCATTTAAAAATACTATTTCCATCTCTTGCATAAACTCTCCTTTTAATCAAATAAATTAATAATATCTTTTGGTAAATCAAGCTGATTAGAATAATAAAAATACTTAGCTAAAACTAAAATTCCTATATAAAATTCTATCTTTTCATCTAAAAATTGCTCTATATAAGCATGAGCATTTTGTATGATTTCTTTTGCTCTATGTGGATTAGCTAAATAATAATCAAGCAAAGCTTCTACATTTTCATAATCATCATCAATCAAAGCAAAATGCTCATTTGGAACTAACTTTCCTTCCATAAACCAAGTTTCATAACGCATTTTTGGGGCTAAAACTAAAGAATTTGTTTTCATCGCCCACTTCAAGTTGCTTGCTACATCATTACCTTCTAATGAAAGTAAAAATTTAAACTGGGTTTGATAGGCTCTGCTAATTTTAAAATTTAAATTTTTAATCCATTTTTCGGCTTGAATTTTTCTACCGCCAACATGAGCAATATCGCAACGAGGATTATCAAAATATTTTTCAAAAAATTTAATACGATGAGGTTGATAAATTGCACCTCTAAAAAAGAGTAAGTCTTTTTTATCTTCAAATTGGTTTTTATCTTGTATAAAATCAAAATGTCTATTTTTGTCTAATTTTAAAATGATATTATTAAAGCCATTTTCAACTGGTCTTGATTTAGCTATGCTTGGATATTTAAGATTATAACTAATATCTCCAAAACCTTTAATCCATAAAAAATCATCATTAAAATACTTACTAATCGCATAAGCATCATAAGCATAGGAAGTTTTTTTAAAGGGAAATTTTCCTATTTTTTCATAATTTTGAAAATTTTTTATATCAAAAAAATCATTTTGCAAATTGTAATAATTTAAGCGAGTAATAATATTATCTATATTTTTTGATTTTAAAAGCTCTTTGAAAATATTTTGTAATTGATTTTGATAAATTTTTCTAGGTATAAAACTTTTAGCTATGCCTTTTACATTCATCATAAATCTAGAATCTGCCATCTTTTTCTTTCTTTATATGCAAAAATAATGTAAATTTTAACACAAGATTTCATTTACAAGACTTAAAATTTATCTTATTTAAAAACAAAAATGCTAAAATCACAAAAATCACATACTTACTAGGTAAAACAATGAAAATACAAGAATTTATTTTAAACTTTATTTTTAAAGTTTCAAATCAACCTGTTAATTTAAAAGATTTATTAGAAGCAAATGCCTTATTAAATGAAGGTATGATGATAGATCCTGCGAAATTAAATTTTAAATTTAAGGTATTTAATTCTTATCTTATATATACCCTTTTTTGTATAGCCATTTTAGTTCCTATGCTTATCATCAGCCATTATTTTTTAACAATTATTGATTTTCATATTAGTATCTTAAGTGCTATTTTTGTTACCGCTTGTGTTTTTGTTGGCTATGATATTTTTAAAATTTATACTAGAAAAGTAATAAGCAAAAGATTATTGAAAAAAGCCTGGACTTTACATTTTCCATATTTTGCTTATGAAAAATATTCAAAAATAGCAGAAAATATTTATAACCAAGCCATTAAAGAAGAAATTCCAAAAAATCAACTTGAACAATATGTTTTGGAGAAAATCATTCAAACACAAGATTAATCTAAAAAGTCTAAAACTTGATTTTGAAAATACAATGCTTCAAGCTGTCTTTGAAGCTCTTTGTTTTCTTCATCTAAAACTAATTCTTGCGATCTTAAATCCGCTATTTCTCTACTTACATAATAAATTTGATTTCTAATATAAATTTGTGGGAAAAATATCAATAAAGCAAATGCTATCATCAAACCTGCATATAATAAATTTTTAGGGGTTAAATTTTTATTTTCCTCACTTACTATGCTATCTAAAAGTTCGTATTTATCTTCTTGATTATATTCTTGGTTTTCTTCAAGCCTTACCTTTTCTTCTAAAATTTTTTGCTCTTGCTTAGCTAATTTTTCTTTTTCTTTTAATTCTTCTTGAGCTTTTTTTATTTTTTCTTGTTCGATTTTTTTTTGCTCTTTTAATTCTTGTTTGAGTTTGACTTTTTCTTTTCTTTTTTCTTTTAAATCTTGAAATTTTGAAGCAACAAAGACATTACTTTGAGTAAGAATTTTAGATATTTGAATAGAATCTTTTTTTTCTTGTTGTATTTTTTCTACTTTTTTTACTTCCTGCAAAGTTTTAACATTTTTAGATGGCTTAAGATTTTTATCATTTTTTTTATCAAATTTTTCTTTTTGCTTTTTGAAAAAATTGAGTTGTAATTTAAAAGGCTTTTTTTCTTCTAATTTAACATTTATCAAATCTTCTTTTAAATAAATAGCGGATTGTTTTTTAGGTTTTTCTTTATATTCTTCATCAAAGTCTGTAAATTTAGGTCTTTTTTTACGCTGTATTCTATTTTTTAATATGCGATCGCTTTCATTGAAATTGTGCTCATACTCTTCATAAGGCCTACCTTCTTTAATAGCCCTAGAATACTTCAACATTTTTTCGCGTATATTTTGTTTTTCTTTTAAAAAATCATCTTCAATCATTATTTACCTAAAATAAAAAATTCTCATTTTTGCACAACTTGATCTACTATTATAGCTTATTTCTTCTTTGGAGGCACTTATAGCTTTTTTACTTAAAATTTTACCAAGACTATGTCCTTTACCGCATTCGCATTTTATAGCTCTTTCATCACAAATGCAGTCTTTTTCCCATCTTTTAAAAGTATTTTTTACTATTCTATCCTCTAAAGAATGAAAGCTAATAATAGCTAATTTACAATCTTTTAATTTTGCTTTTTCTATATTTTCAAGTAAGGATTTTAACTCACCAAGTTCATTATTTACTTCTATACGCAAAGCTTGAAATACGAGCAAGGCTAAAGATACATTGCGTCCTTTTAACTTAGCATTTCCTATAATTTGACTTAATTCTTTTGCACTTGTAATTTCTTTTTGACTTCTTGCATTGATAATTTTTTGAGCAAGCATTGAAGCAACTGGCGCCAGATCTCCATAGTCTTTAAAAATTCGTTCTAAAGCTTCCTTGTTGTAAGAATTTACCACTTCTTTAGCACTTAAAGGATTATTTTGATCCATTCTCATATCTAAAAAATCAGAATTTAGTGAAAAACCCCTATCATTTTTATCAAGCTGCAAAGAAGATACACCAATATCGGCTAAAATTCCTCTTATGTTTTGCGTTGAAATTTGAGTTAAAATATCTTTAAAACCTATATGATTAAAACTTATTCTATCTTGAAAATTTTTTAAAAACTCTTTGGAAAAACTTAAAGCCTCTAAATCTTTATCGCAAGCAATTAATCTTAATTTTTCATGAGCTTGCAATAATGCTTTAGAATGCCCTCCATAACCCAAAGTACAATCTAAAAAATCTCCGCTATCAAAATCATCAAAAGTATTTAAAACTTCTTGTAATAAAACAGGAATATGTGGACTTTGCAAAATATACCTTTTAATATTTTTTAGTATAATACCTTAGCTAAGTTTAAAACAAGGTTTTTAATGAATAAAGAAAATATTATTTCCCAAATTCAAATTCTATCCTCATCAATGTTTAAAAAAAATTTTTTTGGAATTTGCCATGGTTCTGTTTCAGCAAAACTCTCCCAAGGCTCATTTATTATCAATAAAAGCAATGCTTTTTTGAATCAATTAGATGAAAAAAATTTAAGTATCTTAAAATTTGCAAAAGATTATAGCTGGGATGAAGCAAGCAGCGATAGTGAAATACATAAAAGCATATATGAAAATATACCTGAAGCTAAATTCGTATGTTTTGCTTATCCAGCTTATACCTTATCCATGAGTTTAAATCATGATTTCATAACACCTCAAGATTATTTTGGAGAAATTTTTTTAGAAGAAATTCGAGTTTACAATCCTAAAAGTTATGAGGATTGGGATGATAGATCGCAAACTGAAATTTATCGTTATATGTTAGAACAAAAACAAAATTTTGTCGTTGTGAAAGGATATGGAATATTTGCTTATGGAAGAACAAGCTATGAACTTGGAAAAATAATAGATTTAATCGAGAATTCTTGTAAAATTATCCATTTAGCAGAGACAAATTTATCATAAAATCATAAAAATTAATTTTTTATTAATCACAAATTACCTATAATTTATGGTTTAATTTAATTAATTATGGATTGGGGTAAAAATGCTCACTTGGATGCAGCATCATAAAAAATATTTAGTTATTACTATTTGGATTAGTGTTATTGCTTTTGTTGGAGCAGGTTTTGTTGGCTGGGGAAGTTATGATTTTAACACCGATAGATCAAATTCTGTTGCAAAAGTAGGCGATGAAAAAATAAGCTATGATGAATTTAATCTAAAATATTCTCAATTATTTAACTACTACTCACAATTAAACAATGGCAATTATACACAAGAACAAGCACAAAAAGATGGCTTAGATACTCAAGCTATCAATGAACTCATACAAGAAAAACTTCTGCTTTCTTATGCTAAAACTTTAGGTTTAAATGTAAGCGAAGAAGAAATTGCTTATGATTTAGCGCATCAAAAAATCTTTCATAATGCTTCAGGTGTTTTTGATAAAGATTTATATTATAATTTACTTGCAAGAAACAACTATACACCAAAAGCTTATGAAAAAATTATCCATGATGAATTATTGCTTAAAAAAATCAATGCTATTTTAAATTTACAAATCAAACAAAATGAGCTTGATATGTTTAGTGCAAGTTTTTTAATGCAAGATAATTTAAAAATTCAAATAATAAAACTTG
The DNA here is from genome assembly GCF_025771545.1 of Campylobacter sp. IFREMER_LSEM_CL908. Taxonomy (NCBI): domain Bacteria; kingdom Pseudomonadati; phylum Campylobacterota; class Epsilonproteobacteria; order Campylobacterales; family Campylobacteraceae; genus Campylobacter; species Campylobacter sp. IFREMER_LSEM_CL908. The sequence goes on along the minus strand of NZ_JAKMQK010000003.1, from coordinate 100,678 downwards.
ATAATAAAAATATTCCTATTGATGAAAAAGAACTAAAACAAACTTGGGAAAAAAACAAAAACCTATATAAAACACAAAAAAGCTATGAGCTTGCAACTTATTTTTTAGATCCTAATACAATCACAGTTGTTGATAAAGAAATTCAAGCTTACTATGAAGAAAATAAAAATGACTATAAAGATTTTGCAGGAAAAATTCTAAGCTTAGAACAAAGCAAAGATAAAGTTATAAAAGATTTAAAACTTTCCAAGCTTAAACTTAAAGCTAATGAAAGCTATGTTGCTTTGAGAAAAAACGAGCTTAGTTTTGACAAAAACATCACAATAAGCGATGCTGATATTTATTACCCTTTAGAAAACATACAAAAAGCTAAAGAAAATGATTTTATCAAACCTTTTAAATTTGAAAACGGCTATATGGTTGCAAAACTTATAAAAATAAATCCTATACAGACTATGACTTTTGAGCAAGCCAAAAATGAAGTGAGCAAACTTTACATCAGAGAAAAAACTAAAACTTTATTAGAAGAAAAAGCAAAGCTTGCACTAGATAATTTCCAAGGCATAGATATAGGAACTTATAGTCGCGACTCAAGTAAAGGAGCAAAAGTAGGTGAAATGATAAATGATGCTGAATTTAGTGAGTTTTTAATGCATGTATTTGACTCAAATAAAGCTAAATCTTATGTTTTATTTGATGATAAAGCAATAGTTTATGAAATTACAAAGCAAACTCTAGAAAACAAAGATAAAGAAGAAATTTATAAATTTATCATAGAACAAAGTGCCAAACAAACTAAACAAGCTTTACTTAAGGAAGAATTATTAAAAAAACTTATAGAATTATATCCAATCCAACGCTATTATAAAGGAAATACAAATTGAATATTTTAGGAATTGATTTAGGCTCAATACAAACTTGTGCTATTTTGGCACAAAAAAGTGAAGAAGGACTTAAAATCATTGGTTTTGGAAAATCAAAATCAAATGGTATAAAAAAAGGAGCAATTACCAATATAGAGCTTGCTTCAAAATCTATAGAAGAGGCAGTAGCCGATGCACAAATGATGTCAGGTGTGCATTATGATAAAGTAATTGTATCTATTTCAGGTGCTTATGCAAAAAGTGTAGACAGTATAGGTGTAGTTAATATACCAAATCATGAAATAGGTATTAAAGAAATTCACAGAGCAGTAAGCACAGCAAAACATACCGCAAATATACCTAGTGGATATGAAATCATTCATGTATTACCTTATAATTTTAAAGTAAATGATCTTGAGCATGTAGAAGATCCTTTGGGAATGAGTGGAAATCGTCTTGAAGTTTCTACGCATATTGTAATCTCGCAAGAAGTGCATATTAAAAATCTAAAAAAAGCAGTTGAGCTTGCTGATCTTAGAGTAGATAATATCGTTCTTTCAGGATATGCTTCTTCTATCGCATGCTTTGATGATAGTGAAAAAGAATTAGGTGCTATTTTAATCGATATGGGTGGAGCAGTTTGCGATATGGTCATTCATGCGGGTAATTCTATACGATATAATGAATGCTTACAAATTGGTTCAGTAAATATCACTAATGATTTATCCATAGCTTTGCATACCCCACCAAAAGAAGCAGAAAAACTAAAATTAAATTATGCATCTTTAGCACAAAATGAAAACTCAATTATACAAATTCCATATATGGGTGATGAAAAAAGAAAAAATGAAGTTTCAGTAGAAGTTATATCTAATGTTATTTATGCAAGAATTGAAGAAACTATTATTATTTTAGCTAAAATGCTAAGTGATAATGCTTGTGCAAATCAAGCAGGAGCAGGCATAGTATTAACAGGTGGAATGACAAAATTTGCAGGACTTGACAAACTTGCTTCAGCTTATTTTGATAATAAAGCTGTTAGAATAGCGACCGCAAAAAAAGATACTATGGATGGCTTTAAAGAAATTTTTGAAGATGCAGAAAATAGCTGCGCTATAGGTCTTTGTTTATATGGTGGTGGACATTTTACTCCTTATGAATTAGATTCTAATGAAAAACTAAGATACAAAGGAGAGCCTGAATTTATCAACAAACAGATAAAACAAAATCTCACCATAGAAGAACATGAAGAAGAAAATAAAAATTTTGAAGAAATTTTTCAAGAACAGAGAGATTTTGAAGATGAAAAAACAGAATTAACAAAAGTTGAAACCAAAAAAGATAAAAAATCAAGTTTTATGCATAATTTTTGGAATAAATTAATAAACCAGTTCTAATAGGAGATACAATGAGCGAATATCTAGTAGAAGAAATGCAACACGCAAAAGGTGCAAAAATAAAAGTCATAGGCTGCGGTGGTGGTGGCGGTAATATGATAGATCATATGGTAAATATGGGCTTACATGATCTTGATCTTATCTCAGCAAATACTGATGCACAAGCTATAGCAAAATCTTTAGCAAAAACTAGAATTCAACTAGGTGAGAAAAAAACTAAAGGTTTAGGTGCTGGTATGCAACCAGAAATTGGAGCAGAAAGTGCAAGAGAAAGCTTTGAAGAAGTAAAAGCAGCTTTAAGTCAAAGTGATATAGTATTCATTTCAGCAGGACTTGGTGGTGGAACTGGTACAGGTGCAGCTCCTGTTGTAGCACAAGCTGCTAAAGAAGTAGGCGCATTAACTGTTTCGGTTGTAACTATGCCTTTTGCTTTTGAAGGAAAACAAAGAAAAAAATTAGCTGAAGCTGGCTTGGCTGAATTAAAAAAAGAAAGTGATTCTATCATTGTAATCCAAAATGAAAAACTTCTTAGCATACTTCCAAAAAAAGCAGGTATAAAAGAAGCATTCAAACTAGTTGATGATATCTTAGCTAGAGCTGTTAGAGGTATGGTGTCTATTCTTTTAGAAGATGGCGATATCAATGTTGACTTTGCAGATGTTAGAACTGTTATGAGCCATAGAGGTTTAGCTTTAATGGGTGTGGGTCATGGAGAAGGTGAAAATGCTATCATGGACGCATTATCAAGCGCTATAGAATCTCCATTGTTAGATGGTATGACTATGAAAGGTGTTAAAGGCGTAATCATCCATTATAAAATTGGACCTGAATGCTCATTAATAGAAATTTCACAAGCTACTCAAAGCATTAGCGATATAGCAGACGAAAATGCAAAAGTAATCTTTGGTGCAACTACTGATGAAAGCATGGGCGATCGTGTTGAAGTAACTATTATTGCTACAGGTTTTGAAGATAAAGCTGAAATAGAAAGTGCTAAAGAACAAGAAGAAAGTAAAAAAAATAGCTATATGAATTTGCGCAAAGCTAGCGGTGGGTTTGATGAGGAAGTGATTTCTCAACTTGATGTTCCTGCTTTCTTGCGTCGTCAAATGGATTAATTTGTAAGTAAAAATCCTTATATGAATTCTTCATTATTATGTGATTTTTACGAACTAAGTATGGCTTATGCTTATTTTAAACAAAATATGCATAAGCAGATTGTTTATTTTGAAGTTTTTTTTAGAAAAGCTCCTGATAGTGCTTCTTATGCTATTTTTTGTGGATTAGAACAAATCATAAATCATATTAATCATTTTTCTTTCTCTAAAGATGACATAGATTTTTTGAAAAATACTAAAAAATTTGATGATGATTTTGTAAACTACCTTTCAACTTTAAAATTTAGTGGAGATATACTAAGTGTTAAAGAAGGTGAATGTATTTTTGCTAATACACCTTTAATGATTATCAAAGCACCTATAATAGAAGCTTTATTATTAGAAACTTTCATACTTTTAACTCTAAATCATCAATGTCTAATTGCCACTAAAGCTAGCAGAATTGCTCAAATTGCAAAAGAAAAATTACTCTTAGAATTTGGCTCTCGCAGAGCCCATGGAGAAAGCGCAGCTTTAAATGGTGCTAGAGCTGCTTTTATAGGTGGTTTTCATGCAAGTGCTTGTACTTTAGCTGGGAGAAAATTTAATATTCCTATTAGTGGAACCATGTCTCATGCTTGGGTACAAATGTTTGATGATGAGCTAAGTGCTTTTAGAGCATATTGTCAAATTTATAAAAATAATATAAGTCTTTTGATTGATACATATGATTATAAAAAAGGTATTGAAAATGCTATTTTAGTTTTTAATGAGTTAAATACGCAAGATTCTATGCAAAATTATTCCATCCGTATTGATTCAGGAGATTTGCTGAAAATCTCTAAATATATTAGAAAAAAACTAGATCTTGCTAACTTAACAAAATGCAAAATCATAGCTAGCAATGCCTTAGATGAGTTCATCATAGAAAAATTACTAAAAAACAAAGCTCCAATCGATGCTTTTGGTATTGGAGAAAAGCTTATTACTTCAGCAAGCTCGCCTATTTTTGGAGCTGTTTATAAGCTTGTTGCATTAGAAAAAAACAATCAAATCATCCCTAAAATAAAAATCAGCGCAAGCTCAAGCAAAACAACCTTGCCACATTTTAAAAAACTCATAAGGTATTATAAAAACAATAAAGCAAGTTTTGATATTTTATATACACATGATGAGAGTATCAAAAATTATCAAGGTTATACATATAAAAATTTACATGAGCTTGTTTTTAAAGATGGAAAATTAATCTATGGGCTTCCTAACTTGAAAAATATTCAAGAGTATCATAAAAAAAGTGTTGATAGTTTGGATTTTAAACTAAAAAAACTTCAAAATCCAAGTATTTATAAAGTAAAAATTTCTAAAAAATTACAAAATATGCAAAAAACTTACTTAGAAAAAAATTAATCTTTTTCTCTAAGTTTTACTTCATCTTCTACTTCAAGTAAAAATCTATCAACAAGCTCATCTTCTTTTAATTTTGCTACCACTTCACCATGTCTTATAACTAAACCTTGATTTTTTCCAAAAGCAATAGCCACATCAGCACCCTTAGCCTCACCCAAGGCATTTACAACACAACCCATAACACTTATATTTAATGGTTCTTTTATATGTTTAGTTTTTTCTTCTACTATCTTAATCGCTTTAATCAAATCGCTTTGAATTCTTCCACAAGTTGGGCATGAGATGATATTTACTCCACTCTTTTGCACTCCACTATCTTGCAAAATAGCCCTTGCTACCTTAATCTCTTCTTCAAGTTCCCCTGTCATAGAAACTCTCATTGTATCGCCTATACCTTTTAAAAGCAAATTTCCTAAAGCAATCGAACTTTTAACCGTACTATGAAATTTAGTTCCTGCTTCAGTAACCCCTAAATGAAACGGATAATCACAAAGTGGTCTTAGAGCTTCATAAGCTTTTATGGTATTTTGCACATCTGAAGTTTTCATAGAAATTTTAATGTCAAAAAAGTCTAAATCTTCTAGTAATTTTATATTATATAAAGCACTCTCAAGCATAGCCTCTATATTATAACCATATTTATCGCTAAATTGCTTTTCTATAGAGCCATGATTTACTCCTATTCTAATAGGAATTTTTCTTTGTTTGCAAGCTTGCACCACTTCTTTTATATTTTCTTTTGAGCCTATATTTCCCGGGTTAATTCTCACCCCATCGATAAATTCAGCACAAAAAACTGCTAGCTTATGATTAAAATGTATATCCACTATTAAAGGCAAGGGGCTTTTTACTTTGATTTCTTTTAAAGCTCTTGCATCTGCCATGTCCAAACAAGCTAAACGCACTATATTTGCACCGGCAAAATAAAGCCTATTAAGTTGCTCTAAACAACCTTCAATATCTCTTGTTTTAGTAAAAAGCATGGATTGCACAGAAATAGGTGCATCTCCGCCTATTAAAACATCACCTACTTTTATTTGTCTTGTTTTATATCTTGTCATTAAAATCACTCTAAAAATATTTTTAGAGTATTATAGCCCAAAAATGGGCTATATCATTAATCTTTTTTATTTTTATTAAGAGATTTATATTTTACATCTGTATCTCTTGTTAAAAGGGTAAAAATTTGATTTGTTAAATCTTGGGTAAGTTTTTTAGCTTCCTTTTGATTTTGTAATGAAAAATCAACTAAAATTTGCTTTGCTTTATTCTTATCTTTTTGATAAAGACTTAAATATTCTTTTTCCATAGCTTCTTGTTTTAAAGATGTGTCTTTTTCAAATTTAACATAAGCATTTTTTACAATAGGTGCATACTTATTATAATCACTCATTACAAGAGTTTGTAACTTGCGATAAATCCAATAAATTGATTCATCATCAGCTTCATTTGTTCCTTGTTGATAACCTGCAATAAATTCATCATTACCAAAATAATAAGGCAAATACACACTCAAATCGGCCATTCCTATTGCGACATAATTTAACCTGCCTATCTCTTTAGGAAGCCACGGTCTAACTTGCATGATATGAGATTCATAAGTTCTAAACACACTCACAACACGATAAATATTTTCATCTTCATTGAAATTTGAGTATGGATCATATTTTGTTCTATCATAGTGCGATCTTAAAGCTTTTTTTAAATCATCCACACTAAGTTTTTGTTCAGGTTCTAAAAACACATTAAAATTAGCACCATTTTTTACATCTTGATTTAAAGATGGATTAAACATTTTTTGTATCCACCAAACTCTAGGATAATTATAAGTTAAATCTCTATCATCATTTCTTGTATAAACTTTAAAAAAATCAAAATCCTTATCTACTTTAGGATTATACGCTTTATGAATGACGGCAAAATTTATTAAATTTTTAGAATGCAAGGTATTTTCATCGTTAAATTTTAATTGCTTCAACCTACCCTGGTTTGCGCTAACAAAATACGAATTATTAGGAATTTTTACAGCCATCCACTGATGTGCTGTAGCACTTTCTAAATACCAAATTTCTTTAGAATCTACAAAAGCCACTCCAAAACCCTCAGCAGCACCTTGTTTTTCTATAATATCGCCTAATAATAGAACACCTTCTTTTGCACTTTTAATTCTTGGAAGCAAAACATCTAAAATATCATCTTCACTAATACCATTTTTCTCATTATAAGGATCAAATTTTAAAAGCTCATCTTTTGCATAAATTGATTCAGTAGCACTTATCCCAACACCCTTTTCATTAAAACCAGTAGCACCATGTAATTTACTTTGCCAATTAGCTATAGTACTATATTGAAAAGATTTAGCAGGTAAAGGGTAAGTAAAATCATTCATTCCTTGATGTGTTTTAGTACTATAAATACCTTTTTGGTTTTCAACTCTTGGATGGATTAAAAAAATCTGTGCTTTATCTGCTTTACTATCAGCACTTCTTGCAACCAACATAGAGCCATCTTTGCTTGCTTCATTTGGCACTAAAATAGTAGTGCAAGCTAAAGTATTATTGAGCAAAGCACCAAAAAGTACACAGTTTGTAAGAAAACTAAACTTTTTCATTTTCTCTCCTTTGAATTTAAGAAATTAAAAAAGTATATTCTTATCAAAATAAATTTAAAATTAAAAATAAAATATTGTTTTTATTATAAAATAATAATTATTTATAAATAAATATATTTTTTAAGAAAAATCAACCGGATCTATATCGCAAGTAATATTTTTAAAATTTAAAGCAAAATGCTCAAACTTTACAAGCTCTTGGTGAGTATTAGCACGCAATAATACATAAAAACGCCATTTTTTATTTAGCATTTCAATACCACAAGCACCATGGCCTACTAATTGCACTTGTTTTAATTCTTGAACTTTATTAGCTATAAATTCACATAAATTTAAAGCTTTGTTTTTATCCTCATCTTCAATAATTAGCCTTAAAAGTCTTTTAAATGGAGGGTAAAGCTCACTTCTAGAATTTAATTCATCTTTTAAAAAGCTATCATAATCTTGTATATATTTTTCAAAAAAAGATCTATTCTTAGTTTGTAAAAGCACCCTACCCTCACCCTTACGACCTGCACGACCTGCTACTTGCATAGCAAGAGCCAAAGTCTCTTCTAAAGCTTTAAAATTAGGTCTAAATAAATACTCATCAAGCCCCAAAATCACACTCAAATCCACATTATGATAATCATGCCCTTTAGCAAGCATAGAAGTGCCTACTAAAATATCAATTTTTTCTTGATTAAAATCTTTTAAAATCATATCAAGCTTTTTTACACTGCTAATCTCATCACTATCAAATCTTTTTATGATAGGATTAAACTCAGCTAATTCTTTTTCTAAAAGCTCACAAAGCTCTGCTGTGCCCATTTTTTTAGCTTCAAGCATAACTCCATTGCAGGTTGGACAAGTTTGATCAATTTCTTTAGTAAAATTGCAATAATGACATTTTAATGTATTTTTATTTTTATGCAAACTCAAAGCAATAGAACAAAAAGGACATTTAATGGTATTAGCGCATTCTTTGCATAAAATTTGTCTAAAATTTGCCCTTGTAGGTAAAAATACCACGGCTTGCTTTTTATTTCTTAAGCTAATTTTTAATTCTAAAAGCAATTTTGATGAAACACTAAGCTCACTCTCATCATACAAAAACTGCTTGTTGCTTTCAAAGAAGGTTCCTTTAAGTCTAAAACAAGGATGTTTATAAAAACTTACAACACTTGGAGTAGCAGAACCTAAAAGAACTTTTATATGCATTTTTTTTGCTATAAATAAAGCCAAATCTCTTGCATTGATTTTTGGATTATTAGAAGCTTTATAAGAATTATCATGCTCCTCATCAATAATAATCAAACTTAAATTCTTAAAAGGTAAAAACAAAGCCGACCTAGCTCCCACCACCAAAAGAGCTTTTGAATTTGTTAAATCTTGCAAATATTCTTGCTTTTTTTTCTTAGTAATTTTAGAATGCCACAAGAAAAAATGCTCGCCAAAATACACTTTTAATCTTTTTTGCATTTGTGGAGTTAGAGCGATTTCTGGCATTAAAAGCAAAACTTGCTTTCCTTGCTCTAGATATTCTTTTATCAAGCTAATATAAATTTCAGTTTTACCACTTCCTGTATCGCCAAATAACAAACTAGTTTGTTTAGTTTTTATAAATTCCAAAGCCTCTTGCTGGTTTTTACTTAAACTAGGTGCTTTTTCTATATGAATTTTTTCATTTTTATACTCTTTAATGCTTTCAAACATACCCAAAACAAAAGCTATTTTACTAGCATAATAATAAGCAATAAATTGAGCAAGTTCGTATTGGTATTGCGTTAGTTTAAAACCTGTTTTTTCTTTTATAGCTTGGGTTTTAAAATCAGGCTTTGAACATTTTTGTAAAATTATAGCTTTGAGATTTTTTTTCCTTGCAAGATCAACTATCACTTCATCTAAAATTTCAATTTCTTCTTCACTTTCATAAATTAAGGTATCTAAATAATATCCTTTTATAGCAAGTTGATAAAAATTCAAAACCCATAATCCTTACAATTTAAACTCACACATTCTAAAAAAACTTTTTCACCATTATAAGAAAAATCTATGTAATTTTTAGCATTTATAAAAAATCTATATTGAGTATTTGCTATTTTCATCCATGATTTTTTACTTGAAACAATTGGCTTATCTAATACACTATATGAACAATGATTTGTTTTTTTGTAATTTTGCAAACTATCACAAAAAAATAATTTTTGATTTTCACTATTTATCAAAGCTTCATCTAAAATGGCTGGAAAATCCTTACTTTCTTTAAATAAAAACTGATTTTTGAGTAAGGCCAAAGAAGCATTGATGAGCTCTACCTCACTTTTTGCTTGGATAAGTTTAGCATCATTTTTTCCAAAAGAAAAATACGGATAAGCAATTGTGCTAAGAATAGCAATAATCATCATACAAAAAATAAGCTCTACTAAAGTAAAAGCTTTTTTTACTTGCATTTATTGTATTTCTTCATCGATAGTGTTTATAAGTTTGTTGAGTTCTTTTTTTAAGATATAGTTTTCGTAGCTAAGTTTTACAAAAGCATTAATGAAATTTGCAAGTTCTATCTTACCTGTGCCTCCAGAAATTAAAGCAATTTCATCTTCAAGATGATTTGCAAATTCATTACTGCATGTTACAACAAAGTCTTTCGCATAGACATTGATTGTAACTTTTCTTTGATTATTGTTTGCCAAGAACTGCCTCTATTTTTTTGATCACATCTTCACTTTCAATATTTTTATTTTTAAGCTCTTCTTCCAAACGCGCAATTTGATTGTTTTTAGCTTCATTTTGTGCTTTTACGCTCACTAATTCATTTCTTAAATTTTCATTTATTTCACATACTTCATTATATTTAGCCAAAAGCTCATTTACTTTATCTGTCATTGTGTTGATTATTCTTTCATCATACATAATTTTTTGCCTTTATTGATTTTATATTTTAGAGTATTTTAAACACATATTGTAACAAAAAAAAATTTAATTTTGCATAGCTTTTTGTTTTAAAATTTAAATTTTTAGAAAAAATTTTGTGTAAAATTAGTAAAAATACAAGTTAGGAAAAATTATGTTTGAACTTACTAGCGAATTTAAGCCAAGTCCTGATCAAAAGCAAGCTATTGATGGTATAGTAAAAAACATTAAAGCAGGCAATAAATACCAAACCTTGCTAGGTGTTACAGGTAGTGGAAAAACTTTCACTATGGCAAATATCATTAAAAACTTAAACATGCCTACTCTTATCATGAGCCACAATAAAAGCTTATGCGCGCAACTTTATAGTGAATTTAAAGGCTTTTTTGCAAATAATCATGTGGAATATTTTATAAGCTATTATGATTATTATCAACCAGAAGCTTATATACCAAGAACGGATGTCTTTATAGAAAAAGATAGTTCCACTAATGAAGATTTAGAAAGATTAAGACTAAGCGCAAGTGCTTCGCTTTTAAGTTATGATGATGTTATTTGCATAGCTAGTGTTTCAGCAAATTATGGTTTGGGAAATCCAAGTGAGTATGTGGGTATGGTTTTGATTTTAGAGCTTAATATGCAAATAAATCAAAAAGAACTTTTAAAAAAACTTGTAGATATGGGTTATAAACGCAATGATAATTTCTTTGACAGAGCTGATTTTAGAGTCAATGGAGATATAGTAGATATATATCCAGCTTATTATGAGGATGAAGCTATTAGACTTGAATTTTTTGGCGATGAACTTGAGGCGATGTATCATTATAATATCTTAGAAAATAAAAAAGGTAAAGACTTAAAAAAATTTATACTTTATCCAACTAGTCAATTTAGTGTAGGTGAAGCTAGACTTAAAGAGGCTATAAAAGGTATAAAAGCTGAATTAAATAAACGCCTTGCTTATTTTGAAAATGAAAATAAACTCGTAGAAGCACAAAGACTAAAACAAAGGGTAGAATTTGACCTTGAAATGCTTCAAAGTACTGGCATGTGCAAAGGAGTTGAAAATTATGCCTTGCATTTAACAGGGCTTAAGAGCGGCGATACACCTTATACGCTTTTTGATTATTTTGCCATTAAAAATCAAGATTTTTTAGTCATTGTAGATGAATCTCATGTATCTTTACCACAATTTCGCGGAATGTTTGCAGGGGATAGAAGCAGAAAGCAAACTTTGGTTGATTATGGTTTTCGCTTGCCAAGTGCCTTAGATAATAGACCTTTGATGTTTGATGAATTTATTAATAAAAATTGTAAATTTTTATTTGTTTCAGCCACACCTGCACCTTTAGAACTAGAATTAAGCAAAGAAAATATTTTTTATCAAATCATGCGTCCAACAGGGCTTTTAGATCCTAAAATAGAAATCAAAGATAGTGAAAATCAAGTAGAAATTTTATACGATGAAGCTAAAAAAGTTATAGAGCGTAATGAAAGAGTTTTAATAACCGTTTTAACTAAAAAAATGGCTGAAGAGCTTAGTAAATACTACTTGGAACTTGGCTTAAAAGTAAAATACATGCACTCAGAAATTGATGCAATTGAGCGCAATGAAATCATCCGTGGCTTAAGAAGTGGTGCTTTTGATATTTTAATCGGGATTAATCTTTTAAGAGAAGGACTTGATTTACCTGAAGTTTCCCTTATAGCGATTATGGATGCAGACAAGGAAGGCTTTTTAAGAAGCACCACTGCACTCATTCAAACGATAGGACGCGCGGCTAGAAATGTCAATGGAAAAGTATTACTTTTTGCTAAAAAAATCACAAAATCTATGCAAGAAGCTATCGATACTACCAATGAAAGAAGAACCCTACAAGAAGCTTATAATAAAAAGCACAACATCACACCAACCTCAGTAAAAAGAAACATAGAAGAAAGTTTAAAACATGAGCTTGAACAAGGAGAAATTTATCGCAAAGGCAAAGAACTTGAAAAAATGCCTGCGAAAGAACGCGCTAAAATAGTAAAAGAATTAAGAAAACAAATGCTAGAAGCAGCTAAAAATCTTGAGTTTGAGAAAGCGGCAATGCTTAGAGATGAAATTAATAAATTAAGAACTTTATAATCCCTTAAATAAGGGATTATTTATTTGCTCTTTCTATATACTCTCCACGCACAGTATCAACGCGGATTACTTCCCCTTCTAATACATGGAAAGGAATTTGCACTACTGCGCCTGTTTCTAAAGTAGCTGGTTTTTTGTTTGAGCCTTGAGTATCACCTTTAAAATTTGGTGCCGTTTCAATAATTTTAAGTTCCATTACTTGAGGCACTTCCACACCAATTGCTTTTCCATTGTGAAATAAAACATCTACCATGGTTCCATCAAGCATCCATTTTTTAGCTTCACCCACATCTTCATCGCTAATTGCAACTTGCTCATAAGTTTGAGTATCCATAAATTGACAATTTTCACCATCATCGTATAGATATTGCATTTGCTTTTCTTCTAAATTTGGAGATTCACATTTATCCCCTGCATGGAAAGTTTTTTCCAAAACCTTACCATCGATAAAAGATTTAATTTTAATACGAACAAAAGCAGGACCTTTTCCTGGTTTTACATGTTGATATTCTACGATTTTAAAAGGAATACCATCAATTTCTATTTTTAAACCTTTTTTTAAATCTCCCATTCCATAAGAAGCCATATATTTTCCTTAATTTTAAAATTAAAAAATAATTGTAACAATTAAGGCTTATAAAAAGCCTTAAATTTCTGCATATTCTGCAAAAATACAAGCATCAATAGCTCTTAATTCCTCAAGCAAAGCTTTTGAAATTTTCGTATCAAGCAAAATTACAGCCAAAGCTTTTCCAAAGCCATTTCTACCAAGTCTAAAATCAGCTATATTGACATTATTTTTGGCTAAAATTCCGCTAACATTAGCAATAACTCCTGGTATGTCATTATTGTTTAAAATTATCATTTTCCCTTTTGGTTTAAAATCTACATCAAAACCATTCAATTCTACTATTCTTTGTTCATTTTCACCAAAAATAGTTCCTGAGATAGAAAGGTTAGAATTATCTGTAATTACTTTTATAGTGATTTTATTACTATAACCACTACTTGGTAGAATACAAGAAGAAAGTTCTACGCCCTTATCTTTAGCTACAAAATGTGCGTTAATATAATTAATATTTTCACCTAAAATACCTCTTAAAACACTCACTGTTGCAAAAGTTAATAAAGACTCATTATACTCGCTAATTTGTCCTTCACTTTCAAGTTTAATAGCCTTAATAGGAGTTTTATCAAGCTGAGCAGCCAAAAAGCCCATTTTGGAAATAAGCTCAATATAAGGTGCTACAAAACTTGGTAAATCTTCAGTTTTAATCGGTAAATTTAAAGCATTAGGATAAGAAATTCCTCTTGCAGCATTTAAAGCTTGCTCGCATGCTTGGATAGCGATATTTTCTTGACTTTCTAAAGTGTTTGCACCAAGATGAGAAGTAACAGAAACATTTTCAAAGTCTAAAAATGGATGATTAGTTGCTGGTTCTTTATTAAACACATCGATACCAAGCCAAGCTATTTTACCACTTTTTAAACCTTCACACAATGCATCTTCATTATAAAGACCACCTCTGGCACAATTTATCAATCTTACCCCATCTTTCATTTTAGAAATTTCTTCAAAAGAAATCATATCTGTTGTTTCTTTTGTTTTTGGCGTATGTATGGTAATAAAATCACTTTGAGTTAAGATTACATCTAAAGAATTCACACACTCTATACCCAAATCAGTCATTTTAGAAGCTACCACATAAGGATCATAAGCTATAACCTTCATACCAAAAGCTTTTGCACGTACAGCCACTCTTGAACCTATATTACCAAAACCTATAACTCCTAAAGTTTTATTCATAAGTTCAACACCATACCACTTTTCTCTTTCCCATTTTCTTTGTATTTTTAAAAAATTATGAGCATTTACAAAAGATCTTGCAGAGCATAATAAATGATTCATAGTAAGCTCAACTGCTGCTATGGTATTAGCTGTTGGTACATTCATTACTATAATGCCTTTTTTAGAGCATTCATCTATATCAACATTATCAACCCCAACGCCTGCTCTAACTAAAGCTTTTAAATTAGAACATGCATTGATAAATTTCAAATCCACATCCGTTGAACTTCTAGTAATAGCAACATCTACATCATTTAATTTTGTTAAAAGTTCATCTTTAGGTAAATGTGCTGCTTCGATAAGCTCAACATCATCAGCTTTTCTTAAAAGTTCTACGCCTTTGTCTAATATCGCATCACATACAATAATTTTTTTCATAACCAAACCTCCTTTAATTTTGCATTTATGTTATAAATTTTTAATTTGTCGATCAGTGTATTTAATACTTTTTCATTATTTGTATCTAAATAAATTGCCACTTCATCTTTACTCTGTGTTAAAGTGTATTTGATAAAAAAAGAATGCAGAGTTTGCTTTAAACAAAACATAGAATAAACATCATTTTTATTTACATCGAGCATATAAAATTTTTGTTTTGGCTTTACTACAGAATCATCCATATTAAAACTCATATAAAATTCATTTGCTGCTGGAGAAAAATCATTGATTTTAATATTTGAAAGTTTATCTTGCCAAGTTTGTGGTAACTCTTTTTTTATTTCATCAAAAGAATATTTAACATTTTGTGAGATAGGTAAATTCCCAATATCTACATATCTCACCATAAAAATAAAAGCAATAAATAAAATTAGGCTTAAAAAACCTAAAATACCATAAAGGGTATATTTTTTCATTTTTTATTATAAAAGTTGATCTTTGATAATATCACCTAAAGTTACTTTGTCATTATCATTGATTTCATTTAATGCTTCTCTTTCTTTCATTCTTGCAAGGCTTTTTACGCTTAAACGAATTCTATTTTTCTTTTCATCAATGAAAACAATCAAAGCTTCTATTGTATCACCTACTTTTAAACTTGAAAAATCAATATTACCTAAATCCTCTTTATGAATAAGCGCATCAACGCCTTCTTCAAGCTCTACAAAAACTCCAAAATCTTTAATATCTCTAATTTTACCAGAAATAACATCATTTACTTGGTGTTTTTGAGCATAAACTTGAACAGGACTTTTTTGTAATTCTTTAGTACTTAAAGAAATTTTTTGATTTTCTTTATCTAGTTTAATGATTTTAACTTCTACAACATCACCAACTTTATACATATCTTTACATTTATCACTTCTATTCCAAGAAGCATCTTCATTATGCAACAAACCTTCTAAATTAGCAATTTTTATAAAGGCACCAAAATTAGTCACGGAAGTAACACTGCCTTTTAGCACATCACCTACTTTATATGATTTTAAAAACTCATCAAAAGGTTTTGCTAATAAATTTTTTAAAGAAACTCTAAGTCTTCTTTCTTTAGCATTAATTTCAATCACTTCCACATCAAGCTCTTGACCTTCGTTAATATAGTCTTTTGGATTTTTAGCATTTTTATCCCAAGAAATTTCACTTATATGTAAAAATCCTTCTATATCATTTCCTAAATCTACAAAAGCACCATATGGTTCTATATTTGAAACCGTAACTTTAATAGTATCGCCAACTTCTAAACCATCTTTAATTTCATCCCAAGGATCAGGCATGGCAAGTTTTATAGATAAAGAAAGATGTTTTTTATCTTTATCATATTTAATCACTTTTACAGGAACTTTATCACCTTCATTATACAATGAACTAGGATTTACTGGTCCTTTATAAGAAATTTCACTATAATGAACTAAACCATCAACACCGCCTACATCAACAAACATACCGTAAGTAGTGATTTTTTTAACAACACCTTCTATAATTTCTTCTTGATTTAATACATTTGAAATAATTTCTTTGCGTTTTTTTCTTTCCTCATCTACTATTTTTTTTCTAGAAACTACTATACTCTGAGCTTCTTTATCTATTTTTATAATTTTAACTTTAAAAGTTTTATTGATAATATTATTTGAATCTTTAAAACTGCTTTGTGATTTTGGTAGGAAAAACTCCACTCCATTTTCATCCACAGCTACAAAGCCACCTCTATTTTTACCAATGATTTTTACATCAAATATACTTTCATCATCTTTATAATTGTTAATAAATTCTTTAACTTTTTGTTTTCTTAAAGCTTTTTTATGAGAAAGTAAAGATCTGCCACCGCGAGAACCTACTATAGCAACTTCTAATGTATCACCTTCTTTGAAGATAAATTCGCCTTTTTCGTTTTGAATTTCTTCTGCTACTAAAATACCTTCTGATTTTTGTCCTACATTTACAAATACCTCATCGCCTTTAATCGCGACAATTATACCTTGTGTAGTTGCCTCCTCATCAGACTTAAAAGATTCTTCAAGCATTTGCTCAAAATCTTCTTCTATGATAATATCCTCTAGTCTGTTTTGAACTTTTTTGTTCACCTCGCTCATTGTGGTCCTTTGTTTTAAATTTTAATTGTTGATTATAGTATTGTTTTCTTTAAACTTAGTTAATTTTGGCGTATTCTTTGATTTTTTCCAAAACCAAATCAATCACCCAATCAGGTGTAGAAGCACCCGCACTAATGCCACATTTTTCTTTACCGCTAAACCATTCTTTCTGAATTTCTTTTTCATTTTCGATTAAATAACTATCTTCACAATAGTTTTTTGCTATCAAAAAAAGCTGTTTAGTATTGGCTGAGTTCTTCCCTCCAACTATTATCATTACATCACTTTTTTTTGCAAGCTCATTGATTGCTTCTTGGTTTTTAAAAGTCGCATCACATATTGTATTAAAAACACGCACTTCCTTAACTCTAAGCATTAAAAAATTCACAATTTCCATAAATTTTTCTATCTTTTTTGTAGTTTGTGATACTACTGCAATTTTAGAAGGCAATTTAATATCAAGCAATTCTTTTTCATCAAGCACTACATAAGCTTTAGTACTTACATAACTTCTAACCCCTTTTACTTCAGGATGATTTTCATCCCCAAAAATAACAACTTCATAACCTTCATTGCTCATTTGTTCACAAATTTTTTGAGGTTTAGTCACAAAAGGACATGTAGCATCAAAAATTTCTATATCCTTTTGCTTTAATTTTTCTAAATCTTGCTTTGTAATACCATGGGTTCTAATAATGGCTTTTTTTTCTGCGTTTAATTCATTAATATCATTTAATGTTTTAACATTATAATTTTTCCAAAGTCTTGTGATTTCTTCATTATTATGAATTAAAGGGCCTATGGTAGCTGCATCTTTAATCTGCTCAGCCTTTTTAATAGCTCTTTTTACCCCAAAACAAAATCCATAACTTTTTGCTAATTCAATCTCCAATTTTAGCTCCTATTTGCTTTAAAATCTCAATAAAATTTGGAAAAGAAGTTTTGATGCATTCGCTATCATCTACTTCCATTCCACATCTTAAACCTAAAATTAAAAAACTCATCGCAATTCTATGATCTCCAAAGCTTTCTATTTTAGCATTTTTAACTTCGCCACCTTCTACTTCAAAGCCATCTTCAAATTCTTTTACTTTTATGCCACATTTTTGCAAATTTAATACAATTGATTTGATTCTATCACTTTCTTTTACGCGCAATTCTTTAGCATTTTTTATAATGCTTTTTCCTTTTGCACAAGCAAAAGCTATAGCCAAAGCTGGAATTTCATCAATCAACCATGCGATATTTTCACTCACATTTACCGCTTTTAAAGGCGTACTTTCAACACAAATTTCTCCAATACTTTCAAAATCTTCATTAGTAATATTATAAGTGATCTTTGCACCCATTTTTTCTAAAATTTTAAAGGCTTCAATGCGTGTTTTATTTAACAAAACATTTTTTAAGACTACTTTTGAATGAGGTAAAATACAAGCAGCTAAGGCAAAGTAAAAGGCTGATGATGGATCATTTGGTACACATACTTCAAATGCTTTTAATTTTTCTTTTAAAGGATTGATTTTGATAAAAGTTTTATCCTCATTTAAATACTCAATGCAAGCTCCCATTTTATTAAGCATAATCTCACTATGATCTCTTGAAAGCTCAACTTCTTTAAAATAACTTTCTTTTTTGGCCAATAAAGCTGCTAAAATTAAAGCTGATTTTACTTGAGCTGAAGCAATATTACTACTAAAGTCAAAACCATCTAACTTAGCCCCTTGTATACAAATAGGCGCTAAATTTGCGTTAGCTCTTCCAAAAATTTTAGCTCCTAAACTCATCAAAGGCCCACTCACTCGCTTCATTGGCCTAGCATTTAAATAACAATCTCCACTAAGAACAAAAAATTCATCTTCAATAGCACTTAAAAAACCTATTAAAAGTCTCATAGCTGTACCTGAATTTCCACAATCTAAAATACAATTTGGAGATTTTATATATTTTGGAGCTTTAATATAAATTAATCCATCAATTTCTTCAACTTCAGCTCCTAAAGCTTGAATGATTGCTAAAGTATGTAAAGTGTCTTGTGCTTTTAGATAATTTTTAATCTTACAAGTTCCTTGAGTAAGCAAAGAAAAAATAGCAAAGCGATGAGATATAGACTTATCAGAAGCTATATCTTCAAGCTCTACTTTAAAAGAATCAATAGGGCTTATCTTCATCGAAGTTTTAAACCATGCTCATCATCTAAAGCTTTGATAATTTTATCAATATATTCAAGGATAATATTATCTTCTAAGGTTTTTTCAAAATCTCTAAATACCAAATTAATAGTCAAGCTATAAAAATCGCCTAAATTCTCATCTGTATATAAATCTACCACTCTAAAGCTTTCTAATCTTTCGATATTTAATTTAGCAATAGTGTGTTTGATTTTTTCATATTCAAAACCCTTAGGTATTACTATACTTAAATCCCTGCTCATAGATGGAAATTTAGAATATGCTTTAGCGGTTTTAAAGTCTTGTTTTAAGCCTTCCAAATCAAGCTCACAAATATAAGTTTTAACCAAATCCCTTTCATTTTCTATACTTAAATGCACTCTACCTACAAAACCTATACGCTTGCCGTTTTTATATACATTTGCTTGTTCATATGGACTTAAAAATGCATATTCTGATTTTTGTAAACTAAACTCACCTATAATGCTTTTTAATTCTGCTAAAAAGGTATAAAAATCCACTAAAACAGGCTTGGCCTTATTTGTGATTTTAGCTTCTTCTTTATAACCACTAAAGATCATTGCAAATTTAGCATGCTCATTTGAAAACTCATCAAAAACACTACCACACTCAAAAAGCTTGATTTTCTTTTTTGAATTTCTTAGATTAAAGCTTACTGCATTTAAAAGATGATTTATTAAAGTACTTCTTAAAGTATTAAGTTCGTTAGTAATAGGATTAATGAGTTTGTTTTTAATACATTTAAATCCTAGCTGACTTAATTCTTCTTCATTATCCAAAACATAATGCACACTTTCAAAATATCCATTGTTACTTGCTTTTAATCTTAAATTTTTAAGCTCTTGATAATCAAAATATACTTGATTTAAGCGATTTTTTTCTCTAAATTCTAAAGCTTTTGATGGGATATTATCAATACCGATAATTCTTACTATTTCTTCACTAATATCAGCTATATTTACTATATCACTACGGTGAAGTGGAATTTTAATATTAAATTGTTCATCATTTACCACACTTATTTCAAAGCCTAGTTTTCTAAGAATTTTGACTAAATTATTTTTATCTATAGGCATACCAATGATTTTATCAATCTCTGTACCAAAAATCCCAATAATATTTGCTTCATTTTCTTTAAAAACTTGTTGGCTTCCTGAAAAAACACCCATTGCACTAATTTTTAAGCACTCATTAAATAAATACTCCATTCCCAAAGAAAGCTTAGGCTCACTGCCTCTTAAAGAACGATATATAGTATCATTTTTCTTTTTATAAAAGGCTATTGCATTTGCTATAGTTTGAGGATGAGTATAGCTTGCTTCTATAATGATGATTTTACTCTCATCATTAATTTTAAATTTATCTTCTTGCTCTATACCTGCTAAAGCAATCAACTCATCTTTATAATAAACCCCATACTCTCCATGCTCTTGAGTTTTAATCTCTAAAACAATCTTTTCGTCAATTTGACAATCTTGACAAAGCTTATGAAAATCATAAGCACAAAAAATCACTCCACTTGCATGAGTTGCATAAGTTAAAAGATTTTCTATGTTGTTATTTTTATATGCTTCAATCAAAGCAAGACGAATTTGTATCGTGATATTTAACTTAAATTCTTCTTTAATCTCTAGTGCCTTATAAGCAAAAAATCCTTCAACATCACTTTGATTTTTAACACTTAGTATTCTTCCTATACCTACGCTATTTTCACTTTCTTTTAAAGGGTTTAATTCTTTTAAATTTAAATCAAGTGCTGCACTTAAATCTCTAGCAACACCATATAAACTCAAGCAATCCCCGCGATTTGGAGTAAGTTCTATTTCAATTAATTCATCATTAAACAAATCATATTCATTAAGAGCTTTTCCTAAAACTAACTCTCCCATACTTTTATCTAAAACCATAATGCCTTCATTACTTTTTCCAAAACCAAGCTCACTAGAAGAGCAAATCATACCCATAGATTCAACCCCTCTAAGTTTGGCAGGTTTTATCTCAAGTCCGCTAGGAAGCACTGCACCTACTAAAGATACGGCTACAAATTGATCTTTATCAACATTTTTTGCACCACAAACAATTTGTAAGATTTCATTCCCAACATCTACTTTACAAATATTCAATTTATCTGAATTTTCATGTTTAACTTTTTCTAAAACCTTACCTATTACAACTTTTTGGGGAGCTTTAACACTTTTGAAACTATCAACCTCTAATCCTATGGAATTTAAAGTATTTACTATAGTTTGTGTTGATATTTCACTTAAATCAATCCATTCATTTAACCAATTTCTACTAATAATCATCTAAATTGCTCCAATAATCTTAAATCACCTTCAAACATAGAACGCAAATCAGGAATTTTATGTAAAAGCATAGCAAAACGCTCCACACCCAAACCAAAAGCATAACCACTTACATTTTTATAACCAACAAATTTATAAACATTAGGGTCAACAACGCCACATCCTAAAACTTCAAGCCATCCTGTTTGCTTACAAACCCTACATCCATAACCTTTACAAAACACACAAGAAATATCTACTTCAGCAGATGGCTCTGTAAAAGGAAAAAAGCTTGGTCTAAAACGCACTTTTACATCGCCAAACATATGTTTTAAAAAATGCTCTAGCATATCTTTTAAATTTGCAAAATTTACCTTATCACCTTCTTCTACCACAAGTCCTTCTACTTGATGAAACATAGGGGTATGAGTAATATCAAAATCTCTTCTAAAAACTGCACCTGGTGCTATCATTCTAATAGGTGGTTTTTGAGATAGCATAGTTCTAATTTGAACTGGAGAAGTTTGAGATCTAAGCAAGGTTTTATCTTCAAAATAAAAAGTATCTTGCATATCTCTTGCAGGATGATTTTGTGGTAAATTCAATGCTTCAAAATTATGAAAATCATCCTCGATCAAAGGCCCTTTTTCTATACTGAAATTTAAAGCTGTAAAATATTCTATGATTTTATCCATAGTTTGCATGATTGGGTGCAAAGCGCCTGCATTTGAAGTTTCATCAAAAAAGCTAAAATCTTGCACATCTTGTTTCATTTTTTCATTTAAAGCTTTTTCTTCTAATTCTTTTAATTTTATTTGATAAGCCTCATTAAATTCATCTCTTGTTTTATTTAAACCATTGGCAAATTCTTTTTTTTCTTCACCTTGCAAATCTTTTAACTTTGCAAATTCTAAAGTCAAAATACCTTTTTTTCCTAAAACACTTACTTTTATATTTTCAAGCTCTGCTAAAGTATTTACAGAAGCAATTTTTTCTATCATATCTTGCAATTTTAGCTCCAACTAAATTTTTTTTAAACATTCTAATGTAAAATTATTTAAAATTAGCAAAAATAATAAAAAAAGGACTACTAAATGAGAGAAAAAACCGTATTTGAACTAATCGTAGAAGGAAAAATCCCTGCTAATAAAGTTTTAGAAAGTGAAAAATTTTTAGCTTTTCATGATATCAATCCTAAAGCACCTATTCATATTTTAATCATTCCAAAAGAGCATTTTGAAAACTTTCAAGAATTAAGACCTGAATTAATGAGTGAAATGACACAATTTATCCAAGAACTAGCTACTCTTTTAGGACTTGATAAAAGTGGGTATAGATTAATCACAAATTGTGGAAAAAATAGCGGACAAGAAGTTTTTCATTTACATTTTCATATGTTAGGTGGATTTGAGCTTCCAAAAAATAAAGAAACCCAAATCAATCCTCAATCTTTATTCTAAAAAGAGCTAACTCTTTTTAGATAGCAGGACCAGCTAGTTTAAATTCTGCTCCTTCTTTTACATCTTCATAGCGTTTGAAATTTTCTATAAACATTTTTGCAAGCTTTAATTTAGTTTCTTCATAAGCTTTTTTATCCTCCCAAGTATTAACAGGGTTTAATAACTTACTTTCTACACCCGCTAATTCTTTTGGAACTGCAAGATTAAATAAATCATAGTTTTCAAACTCACAATTTTGTATACTACCATCTAAAATCGCATTAATGCAAGCTCTAGTAGCTTTAATACTCATTCTTTTGCCTACACCATAAGCTCCACCGCTCCAACCGGTATTTACCAGATAAACATTTACATTATGCTTGCTGATTTTTTCGCCCAAAAGTTTTGCATAAACAGTTGGGTGTAATGGCAAAAACACTTCTCCAAAACAAGCTGAAAAAGTCGCAACAGGTTCGGTAATGCCTCTTTCAGTACCTGCTACTTTAGCAGTATAACCACTTAGAAAATAATACATTGCTTGTTCTTTACTGAGCTTACTAACCGGAGGTAAAACACCAAAAGCATCCGCTGAAAGGAAAATGATATTACTAGGATGACCTGCACTAAGGCTTGGCTCGTGATTTAAAATATGCTCTATCGGATAAGAAACTCTAGTATTTTCAGTTTTAGAACCATCATTGAAATCAACGCTTAAATCATCTTTTAAAACTACATTTTCTAAAAGTGCATTTTGCTTTATAGCTCCATAAATTTCTGGTTCACTTTGAGGATCAAGGTTAATACATTTTGCATAACAACCTCCTTCAAAATTAAACACACCCTCATCATCCCAACCATGCTCATCATCGCCTATTAATTTTCTTTTTGGATCAGTTGAAAGAGTAGTTTTACCTGTACCACTAAGCCCAAAGAAAAGCGCTACATCACCTTTTTCTCCAACATTAGCACTACAATGCATAGAAAGTTTATTTTCTAGTGGAAGCCAATAATTCATCATAGAAAAAATTCCTTTTTTCATCTCTCCACCATACCAAGTTCCACCAATTACTGCTATATTTTTTTCTATGTTAAAAATGACAAAAACCTCTGAATTTAAACCATCTTTTTTATAATCTTCATTAATACATTTGCAAGCATTATATACCACAAAATCAGGTTTAAACTCACTAAGTTCTTCTTCTTTTGGACGAATAAACATATTTTTTACAAAATGTGCTTGCCATGCAATTTGAGTTACAAAACGCACAGCTTTACGACTTTTTAACGAAGCTCCACAATATGCATCTTGGATATAAATATCACTATTACTAAGTTGTTTTTTAGCTTTTGCTAAAAGCTTTTCAAATAATTTCTCACTAATAGGTTGATTAATCTTACCCCAAGCAATGTATTTTTGCGAAGGATCTTGTTTTACAAAATATTTATCTTTAGGACTTCTTCCAGTAAAAATTCCTGTATCTACACTAAAGGTACCATTTTTAGTACATACACCTTCATTATTGTTTTTTTCGTGCTTTAAAAGCTCATCATAACTAAGATTGTGAAAAACTTGTCCGATATTTTCTAAGCCTAAATTTTCTAAACCTTTCATCTTTACCTCCTTATTTATAAGTCATTAAAGCTTGACCTTCACTTACGCTCTCACCAGCATTTACTAAAAGTTCTGCAATTTCTCCATCTTTACTTGCACTAATCTCAATTTCCATTTTCATAGCTTCAAGTACAGCTACAACTTGACCTGCCTTTACACTATCATTTTCTTTAACTAAAATTTTAAATACATTTGCATTCATACTTGCAACAATAGCATTATCACTTACTTGAGTTTTTGCAACTTTTGCATTATCTGCACTTACTTTTACAGCACTTTTAACATTAACATCTCTATCAAAACCTGCACTTACTTCTACATGGTATTTGTTACCATTAACTGAAACGGTAAATTGATTTTCATCGATAAGACTTGATTTTAATTTGCTATTTTTTCTAACATTAACCTTAGCTTCGCCTTTTAAGAAAGCTATGCCTTTTTCTTTACAAGCTGCAACGATAAAAATATTTTCTTCACTTGTTTCTAAATTTTCTTTTTCTAATAAGTTTTTAATATAAGCTATACTTTTGCTCTCATCAGCATCAGCAATATCTGTGGCTAATTTTGTAGTTGGTTCTAGTTTTAATTGCTCGCTTGCAAGCTTAATTACTTCAGGATCTGGAGCAACGGGAGTTTTTCCAAAATATCCTAAAACCATTTTTCCATATCCATCTGCAATTTTTTTCCAAGGACCAAACATTACATTATTAAAAGCTTGCTGGAAATAAAACTGCGATACAGGAGTAACAGAAGTACCATAACCACCTTTTTCTACTACTTCTTGCATAGCTTTTATAACTTGAGGAAATTTATCTAAAATATTATTATCTCTCATCATTTGTGTATTAGCAGTTAGTGCTCCACCCGGCATAGGTGAAAAAGGTATTAAAGGATTCACCGCTGTTGCTTCAGGTGGTAGAAAATAATCTTTTAAACAATCTTTTAACACTTCTTCGTATTTTAAAATTTTTTCTTCATCTAAACCAAGATCAAAATTGCTTCCTTTTAGAGCATGAAGCATTGTTAAAATATCAGGTTGAGAAGTACCGCCACTAACAGGAGCTGCAGCTAAATCTATACCATCAACACCTGCTTCTAAAGCCGCTAAATAGCATGCTATGCTTACCCCTGCGGTTTCATGCGTATGTAATCTTATATGCATATTTTCAGGCAAGTTTTTTCTAGCCATTTTAATAACTTCATAAATTTTATTTGGATTTGAAGTTCCACTTGCGTCTTTAAAACAAATACTATCAAAAGGAATTTGTGCTTGTAGGATTTCTTTTAAAATTCTTTCATAAAAAGGTACATCATGCGCACCTTTACATTTTGGAGGTAAATCCATTAAAGTAATGGTAATTTCATGTTTTAAGCCATGTTTAACTATACATTCTCCACTAAATTTTAAATTATTTACATCATTTAATGCATCAAAATTTCTTATTGTAGTTGTGCCGTGTTTTGCAAACATTTTTGCATGCAAGTCAATAATTTCTTTACTACCTGTATCAAGTGCTACGGTATTAACCCCTCTTGCAAGAGTTTGTAAATTTGCATCTTTTCCAACGATGGCTCTAAATTTGTCCATCATTTCAAAAGCATTTTCGTTCAAATAAAAAAATAAACTTTGGAATCTAGCTCCACCACCAAATTCAAAATGCTTAATATCTGCTTCTTTAGCTGCTTCTAGGGCAGGAAAAAAATCATTCATTAAAACTCTAGCACCATAAACAGATTGAAAACCATCCCTAAATGTGGTATCCAACACATCAATTAACTTTTTAGCCATAATTTTTCCTTATTTTTACATCTTTGCAATTATAACTCTACTTTCTTAAAAAATAAATTTATAAAATTTGATTTAACATAATGATAATAATCGCAATAGGTGCAACAAATCTAAGTAAAAAATACCATACTTCAAAAATACTTCTACTCATAAACTTAGAAAATAAATTGTAAATTTTTATTTTTTCCACAAAAAATCCTACGAAAATAGCACTTGCAATAGCTCCAAGTGGGAGCATAAAATTAGAAGTTAATTTATCTAAAATGTCAAAAAAACTTAAACCAAAAAAACTAAAGCTAGCCCCATAATTAGCACTAAAAGATAAAATACAACTCATTCCCAAAAGAAAGACTACAAAGCCTATAAAAACCAAAGCTTTTTTTCTTGAAATTTTATATTCATTTACAAGATAAAAAGTAAAAGGTTCTATCATAGAAACTGCTGAAGTAATCCCTGCAAAAAATAAAGCTAAGAAAAAATAAAAAGCTAAAAAATGTCCAAAGATAGCACCTAAGTTGGAAAATAAAGTCGTTAAAGATATAAATACAAGCCCAGCTCCTTCTGCAGGATTGGCATTAAATTTAAATATAAAAGTAAATACAATAAGTCCCATCATCAAACCTATACTGATATTTAAAAGCACAATTATGGCCGAACTTGTAATTAAATTTGTATCGTCTTTTAAAGAGGCTGCATAAGTGGTAATACAACCTATACCTAAACATAAAGTAAAAAAAGCAAGACCTAAAGCTGTTAAAACAGAGTTTAAACTAAGCTTGGTAAAATCAGGATAAAACAAATAAACAAAAGCTTCCTTAAAACCATCTTGAAAAAAACAATATACTAGCATTAAAACAAGCATAATAAACAAACTTGGCATAATCCAAACATTAAGTTTTTCTATACCGCTTTTAACCCCTCTTGAAACAACAAACAAGGTAAGAAAAAAAGCAATTAAAAAATACAAACTACTTTCTAAAATACTATTTTGTATTAAATTTCCAAATAAAGCTCCTGCTTCTTGAGTATTACTAGGTAGATAATAAATCGAAGTTATCATATATTTTAAAACCCAACCCATAATAACAAGATAAAAAGATAATACAAAAATTCCACCGAGCATAAAAAATCCAGCAAATTTCCATTTTTGAGCATATTTAGTTGCTAAGCTTTTATAAGCATTTACAGGATCACTCTGACTTAATCTTCCCATAGCAATTTCAGCCAAAAATACACAAAATCCTATACTAATAGTCAAAAGCAAATACAAAAGCACAAAAGCAAAACCACCATTTTGGCCTACTAAGGTTGGAAATTTCCAAGCATTTCCAAGCCCTATAGCTCCACCTGCTACTGCTAATACAAAACCTATTTTAGAAAATTTATCATTCATTTTAATACCTTAGAAAAAAAGCTGTCTAGCCATGATTAAAATAACCGCTAATGGAGAAATGTATCTTAAAAAGATATACCAAATTTCAAAATATATCCCACGCATAAATGGGTAAAATAAAGTTTGTAAAGCTTCTTTTTTAAGCACAAAACCCACAAAAAATGCTGTAATTAAAGCAGAAATTGGCATTAATAAATTTTGTATGAAAAAGTCTAAAATATCAAAAAAACTTTTCCCAAAGAAATTTAAACTTGATGCACTTACATGATAAAAAGAAAGTATAGATAAACTTCCAAGAAAATAAACAATCATACCCACAAAAACCAAAGCTTTTTTTCTTGAAATTTGATAACGATTTATAAGATAAAAAGTAAAAGGTTCTATCATAGAAATAGCCGAAGTAATCCCTGCAAAAAATAAAGCTATAAAAAAGGCTATGGCTAAAACATTTCCCAAAAATCCTAACTTTGCAAAAAGCGTTGTTAATGATATAAATATAAGTCCTGGACCTTGTTGAGTAGGATCGGCTCCGAATTCAAATATAAAAGTAAATACAATAAGTCCCATCATCAAACCAATGATAGTATTAATAATGATAATATTTAAAGCACTGCTTATAAAATTTGTTTTATCGGGCAAACTTGCTGCATAAGTTAAAATCACACATACACCCAAAGACATACTAAAAAATGCAAGCCCTAGTGCATCTAATATAGAATTAACACTTAATTTTGAAAAATCAGGTACAAATAAAAACTCACTTGCTTTAGAAAAACCATCCATACTAAAAGAATATCCAAGCATTAAAATAAGCAGTATAAATAAGCTTGGCATCATCCAAACATTGAGTTTTTCTATACCACTTTTAACACCTTTTGATACTACATAAAAAATTACTATAAACACAAAAGTAAAACATATAAATTGAGATAAAACATCATTAGAAAGTAAATTTCCAAAAATAGCGCCTGCTTCTTTTGTATCTTTAGGTAATTCAAAAAACCCAAAATAAGCATATTTTGCTATCCAACCTATAACAACACTATAAAAAGACACTAGAATAATAGCACCAAGCATAAAAAATCCCGCAAATGACCATGCCTTTTTATTTTTTGGCGCTAAAGTATAATAAGCATTTACAGGATCTTTTTCACTAAGTTTTCCTATGCTAAGTTCAGCCAAAAATATCACAAAAGCCACACCCAAGGTTAAAAGTAAATATACCACCACAAAAGCTGAACCACCATTGTTACCCACTAAAGTTGGAAATTTCCAAGCATTTCCAAGTCCAACAGCTGAACCTGCTACCGCTAATACAAAGCCTATTTTAGAAAATTTTTCATTCATCTTTTAACCTTAAAAAAATAATTGTTTTGCCATGATTAAAATCACAGCTAAAGGCGAGATATATCTTACAAAAAAATACCAACACTCAAAGTATTTACCCCTCATATAAGGATAAAATAAAGTTTGTAAAGCTTCTTTTTTAAGCACAAAACCTACAAAGATTGCACCAAATAATCCACCTAAAGGCATCATTAAATTTGAAGCAATAAAATCTAATATATCAAAAAAACTTTTTCCAAAAAATTCTAAAGAATCTTTACTCCACTCAATTCCTGATAAAATACACAAACTTCCCAAAAAATACACAATGAAAGCTATAAAAATCAAAGCTTTTTTTCTTGTAAAATTATAAGAATTGATTAAATAAAAGGTTAAAGGTTCTATCATGGAAACTGCTGAAGTAATCCCTGCAAAAAACAAAGCTATAAAAAAAGCCACAGCTAAAATATTTCCCAAAGGTAAAAAGCCAATTGGGTCAATATTTGAAAACAAACTCATCAAAGATACAAAAATCAAACCTGGACCTTGTTGAGCTGGATCTCCATTAAATTCAAATATGAAAGTAAATACAATAAGTCCCATCATAATACCAATAATAATATTAATAATGATAATGTTAATAGTGCTTGTAATAAAATTTGTTTTATCAGATAAACTTGCAGAATAAGTTATAATTGAACCCACTCCAATAGATAAAGAAAAACAAGCAAGTCCCAATGCACTTAAAAATGCTCCTACACTAAGCTTAGAAAAGTCCGGAGAAAATAAAAACTCACTTGCTTTAGAAAAACCATCCATACTAAAAGAATATCCAAGCATTAAAATAAGTAGTATAAATAAGCTTGGCATCATCCAAACATTGAGTTTTTCTATGCCACTTTTAACACCTTTTGATACTACATAAAAAATTACTATAAACACAAAAGTAAAACATATAAACTGAGATAAAACATCATTAGAAAGTAAATTTCCAAAAATAGCACCACTTTCTTCTATGCTTTTTGGTAAAGGAAAAAACCCAAAATAAGCATATTTAACAATCCATCCTATTATCACGCTATAAAAAGAAACAATCAAAATAGCACCTATTAAAGAAAAACCAACTATAGACCAAGCTCTTTTATGTTTTGGAGCTAAAGTATAGTAGGCATTTACAGGATCCTTTTCACTAAGTTTTCCTATGCTAAGTTCAGCCAAAAATATCACAAAACCTACCCCCAAAGTCAAAAGCAAATATAAAAGTACAAAAGCTGAACCTCCATTTTGTCCTACCAAAGTTGGAAATTTCCAAGCATTTCCAAGTCCAACAGCTGAACCTGCTACCGCTAATACAAAGCCTATTTTAGAAAATTTTTCATTCATAAAGATAACCTTAAATTTATAAAACTATAAAAATTTTTAATGTAGCTAAAAAAAACTTTAATTTATTTTAAAATATATAATATTAATTTAAATTTCAATAATTTTAAAGTTATATTTGTATATAATTTCGCTTTTATAAATCACGAGTAGGGATACGCAAGCCGAAAGGATTTAAATTTTTACAAGGAAAAACTATGAAAAAAATCGTATTTTTAATGCTAGCTTTAAGCGGTTTTGCATTTGCAGCTGAAGGTTCTATGAATCAATGGTTAGCTTCTTTTTCTATCTTAGCAGCAGGTTTAGGACTTGGTGTTGCAGCTTTAGGTGGAGCTATCGGTATGGGTAATACTGCAGCAGCAACTATAGCAGGTACTGCTAGAAACCCTGGTCTTGGTGGTAAATTAATGACTACTATGTTTATTGCTTTAGCGATGATTGAAGCTCAAGTTATTTATGCGCTTGTTATTGCTCTTATCGCTCTTTATGCTAATCCATTCCAAGCATTAGTAGCAGCTTAAAATTTCAAAGCCCTCTTGTGGGGCTTATGCGGTTATGGTGGAATTGGTAGACACGCCATCTTGAGGGGGTGGTGCGCTCAGCGTGTGCGAGTTCAAATCTCGCTAACCGCACCATTTTTATTTTTTAAGGATTATCAAAACAAAATGACTTTCTATATTTTAGTCAGTGCAATAGCTTTTTTAATTCTTTTTTTTGCCATAAAAAAATATACTCTAAAACTAGATGAACAAGCCTTACTTGAACCTATTAAAAATGATATTTATCCTGAATTTTGTGATCTGATTAATGAAGAGATAAGAAATATAAAAAATAATCTTTTACAAAATACCTTTACACTCCAAGATGAAAATTATAAAAATGAATTTTTAGAAAATTTAAGCAATATGAGTAGAAAACTTAATCATATCCAAACAATGAATTTAAGTAAAAGAAATAATGCTTTGTGGGAAGAAACACTTTTTGGATTTTTAAAAGAGCTTGAAGAACTTAACAAACAATATCTAAATGACAATGAGAAAATTAACGATGAAATAAGAAATTCTCTCCAAGAAAAATTTTATAATTTAACAAAAAGCTAATATAAACAAATTATTTATTTTAAAAAGCACTATATAATTCCGAATTATTTTATAAAGGGGTTTTATGTTTATCAACAAGAAAAAAATTAATGAACAAATTACTCAATTAGAGCAATCTAATCAAGCTTTTCAAGATATACTTAATGCTATTAGCAAAACTATGGCCATGATAGAATTTCAAACAGATGGAACTATTATTAATGCTAATGAAAATTTTCTAAAAACTATGAATTATTCTTTAAATGAAATCAAAGGTAAACATCATAGTATGTTTTGTTTACCAGAGGTTGTAAAGTCACAACGCTATGTTGATTTTTGGAGAGATTTGAAAAGTGGTATATCAAGAAATGGACTTTTTAGACGCATTGCAAAAGGCGGGAAAGATATTTATCTTGAAGCCAATTATCTTCCTATTTTAAACCAAAACAATGAAGTGTATAAGGTTATTAAATTTGCAAATGACATTACTCAAAGAAACTATGAAATGCTTGATCTAAAAAACACCATAGATGCCGCTAATCGTTCTATGGCTATTATTGAATTTAATCCTTATGGAGAGATTTTAAATGCTAATGAAAACTTCACTCAAACCATGGGTTATTCACTAAGTGAAATCAAAGGAAAACACCATAGTATGTTCTGCGAGGAAAAATTTAGAAATTCCAAAGAATATACAATTTTTTGGGAAGAGCTAAGAAGTGGTAAATTTCAATCAGGAAAATTCATACGCTTTGGTAAAAACAACAAACTAATCCATTTAGAAGCAAGTTATAATCCTATCAAAAATGATGATGGAGAAATTTACAAAGTTATTAAATTTGCAACAGATATTACCGAACAAGTTGTAAGAGATGAGGAAAAATTAAAGCTCATTAGTGAATTAGCTGAACAAAATGACAATCTCACTCAAGAGGGCGATAGTGTTATAGAAAATACGGTTCAAAATATTCAAGGCATTGCTGATATGATGAACAATAGTAGTAATCTCGTATCATCATTAAATGAGCAATCAGAAGAAATTAAAAATATTATTCAAACCATTAGCGATATAGCTGATCAAACCAATCTTTTAGCTCTAAATGCAGCTATTGAGGCAGCGCGTGCAGGTGAGCATGGTAGAGGTTTTGCTGTTGTTGCTGATGAAGTTAGAAATCTAGCTGAAAGAACTGGACATTCAGTAAATGAAATCACTACTACCATTAATTCTATCAGAAATGTAACAGCTGAAGTTGTACAAAGCATTAAAGATGGCTTAAGTGGCGTAAATCAAAGCGTGGATTTAGCCAAAGAAGCTAGAGAATGTATGGAAAAAATTAGAAATAGTTCAGCTCAAGTAGCTCAAGCTATGCAAGATAAATAAAAGTTTTTAGCTTAAAGGCTAAAAACTTTTCCTGCTATAAAACTTTTTTCTACCTTACCTTGCAAGATATCATTTGCATATAAACCTTCTCCATTAAAAGAAAGTTTTTCATCAAATACAACTAAATCAGCATCAAAACCAAGTTCTATTTTACCTTTATTTAATCCTAAAAATTGCGCTTGATTATAGCTTGTAAAATCACATAATTCTTTCCAAGTTAAGATACCTTCTTTTACTAAATATGTAAAACATAAACTCATATATATAGCTATGGCATTAACTCCAAAACCTGCTTCATCAAAAGCCAAATCTTTTTTAGTGTTAGGAGTATGCAAAGAACTTAAGAAAGTAATTTTCTTATCTTGAAGCAACTTTTTAAGATTTGTTACTTCATCTTTTGTTCTTAATGGAGGTAAAATTTTTGCTTGAGTGTTAAAATTTTCACAAGTACTTTCATCTTTGATTAAATGATGGATTGAAATTTCACTATATTGATCATGCAATAATTCAAATGATCTTGCAATTGCTAAAGAGCTAAAACAAGCTTTATTTTTATAAAATTCCACTAATTCTTTCATTTTTGCCACTTCACTAGTTTCAGCTATATTACTAATTCCTATAAGTCCTAATTCAAAACTTATTTGTCCATCGTTCATCACTCCATGATCATCAAAACTCTCATCAAAACACTTTAAAAATACAGGGGTTGATTTCATATTGGCATATTGCATACATTGTCTTAAATAATTTGCTCCTAAAGTACTTGAAAGCTCTAAGCCTTTTGCGCCCATATCAATTAAGGTAGCAATATTTTTTAATTTTTCTGTTTTATCTAATACATTAATAGTAGGTAAAACATTAATATCTAAAGATTTTAATTTATCAAAATAAAGCGCATAGCCTTGAGTATTAGCTTCTAAACTATCTTTTAAAACAATAGTCCCTACCCCACCTTTTAAGCATGCTTTTTCAAGATCATATAATTTATCTATACTAAATTCATTATCAAGCAAACTAACATTTAAATCAATAAACGAGGGAAGTAAAGTTTTGCCTTCTATATCAACAATATACTCATCATCATTTAAATCATTAGCAATTTGAGTAATTTTCCCATCTTCTATTTTAAGATCAAGCTTTTGCTCGCCATAAATTTTTGCATTTTTGATGATCATGATATTTCCTCCTTTGATGACATCAAATCTTTTAAAGATTCCCAAGCATTCTTACCCTCTAGCATTAAGACTACTTCGTTAACAATCGGGGTATAAATTTGAAATTGTTTCGATAAAGAATGTATAGCATAAGCAGTTTGCACTCCTTCAGCTACCTCGCCAAGTTCCATTAAAATATCTTTTATATTTTTGTCACTAGCCAAATTCAAACCTACTCTATAATTTCTTGATAAGTTACTTGAAGCTGTTAAAAATAAATCTCCAGCTCCACTAAGCCCTAAAAATGTTTCTTCTTTAGCATTAAAAAATTGTCCAAAGCGGTGCATTTCCACCAAGCCTCTTGAAACTAAAGAAGCTCTTGCATTATTGCCTAAATTTAAACCATCGCAAACTCCGCTTGCAATTGCTAAAACATTCTTATATGCACCACAAATTTCAGCGCCTTTAACATCAGAACTTGTATAGGTTTTAATATAATTTGGAAAAAAACTTGCAAATTGATTACAAAGCTCTTGATTTTTACCACTAACAACCAAAGCACAAGGTTTTTTTTCTAAAACTTCACTTGCAAAAGAAGGACCACTTAAAAAACAAAGTCTATCACTACTTATGAACTCACTAAAAACCTCATCCATAAATTTTAAACTTTTATAATCAATACCCTTAGAAGCTACAAGAATTTTTTGATTTAAATCTTTAAAATTATTTGCAAGCCATTCATGCATTCCTTGAGCATATAAAGCAAAAACTAAATATTCGTATTCTAAAGCTTCTTTGGTACTAACAAAATAAGAAAGATCTTTTTCGTGAAAAGAAGTTATTACGCATTCATTTTTAACGCTCAATGCATCATATAAAGCACTTCCCCATTTTCCTGCACCAACAACTGCTATTTTCATATTTAACCAAGTTTTGCTTTTAAAATTTCATTTACCTTAGCAGGATTAAATGCACCCTTACCTGCTTTCATTGCCTGACCGACAAAGAAACCAAAAAGTTTATCTTTACCACTTTTATATTCAACTACTTTATCTTCATTATTTGCTAAAATTTCATCAATAATCTTTTCAATAGCACCATCATCACTTACTTGTTTTAAACCAAGTTTTTCAATAGCATCATCAATTTCAACTTCTGTATTTTCAAATACATAAGCTAAAATATCCTTACCTGCTTTAGCGCTAATAACACCTTCTTCTATACGTTTGATCAAAACAGCTAATTTTTCTTGTTTTATAGGTGAGTTTTCTATAGTCAATTCGCCTTTTAGAAGCCCCATTAACTCTGTCGTAAGCCAAGTAAAACAAAGTTTTGGATTTAATTTTTGATTAATTAGATACTCAAAATATCTACAAAGCTCTAATGAAGAAACAATCACTTCACTATCACTTTCTTTAATGCCCAATTCACTCACAAATCTAGCTTTTTTCTCATCAGGAAGTTCAGGTATATCTTGATTTAGCATTTCATCATCTAAAATTACAGGTAAAAGATCAGGATCAGGGAAATATCTATATTCAGCAGAATCTTCCTTACCTCTCATACTTCTAGTAACTAAATTAACCGTATCAAATAATCTTGTTTCTTGCACAACTTCTTGATCGTATTTTCCATCTTCCCAAGCTTCACTTTGGCGTTTTACTTCATACTCAATCGCCTTTTGAATAAAACGGAATGAATTTAAATTTTTAATCTCCACTCTAGTATAAAGCTTATCATCACCTTTAGGACGAATACTAACATTAGCATCACATCTAAAACTACCTTCTTGCATATTTGCATCTGAAATATCTAAAAATCTTATAATAGAATGTAATTTTTTCAAATAAGCCACTGCTTCATCGGAACTTCTAAGTTCAGGTTCACTGACAATTTCAAGCAAAGGCGTGCCTGCTCTATTTAAATCTACTTTTGAAAAATTACTCTCATGTATATTTTTTCCTGCATCTTCTTCTAAATGAGCCCTAGTGATACCTATGCGTTTATTTTCTCCATTTACATTGATAAATAACTCACCATTTTCCACTATAGGAATATCAAATTGCGAAATTTGATAAGCTTTTGGTAAATCAGGATAAAAATAATTTTTTCTATTAAAAATACTTTTTTTATTTATAGTTGCATTAACTGCTTTTCCAAATGCTATAGCTTTTTTTACCGCTTCTTGATTTAATACAGGTAAAGCACCTGGTAAAGCTAAACATGTTGGGCATACATTAGTATTTGATTTTTCTCCAAAAGAAGTCGCACATGAGCAAAAGATTTTTGTTTTTGTATTTAATTGTGCATGAACTTCAAGTCCTATAACAACTTCAAACATTAAAATTTTCCTTAGAATTTTTTGTTTATTCTAGCGTTTTTTATTTCAAAAAGAGTTTAAAAAAGAATAAAAGAAGAAGATTAAAAAAGAAAAAAGCAAAAAATATTTTTTGCTTTTTAAAAATTAATGATGCTCATCAACTACAGTTGCACCTGCTAAATAAACATAAGTTAAAATCATAAAAATAAAAGATTGTAAAAATGCCATAAAAGTTAAAAGCATATAAGCAGGTAATGGCGCAACCCAAGGCACAAGAGCTAAAATAACTGCTAAGAATAAATCATCTCCCTTGATATTACCAAATAAACGGAAAGATAAAGAAATAACTCTTGAAAAATGAGAAACCACTTCTATAGGAAACATCAAAGGTGCTAGAATTTTCACAGGTCCCATGAAATGTGCAAAATACTTAAAAAATCCTTGAGTTCTAATACCTTCAAAATGATAATACACAAATACTATAATAGCCAAAGAAGCACTAAAATTTAAACTTGCTGTTGGAGCTTCAAAACCAGGGATGATTCCTATAATATTACTAAAAAATACCATAAAACCTATAGTTGCAACTAAAGGTAAATATTTTCTAGCAGCTTCATCACTACCCATAGTATCCCTACCCATGCTTAAAATGCCTTCCATATAAGCTTCAGCCAAATTCTGACTACCTCTTGGGACAATTTGCATAGATCTTGTAGCAAGTTTTGCTAAAATCAAAGAAATCACAACCACTATACCCAAATGAAAAAAGTATGCAAAAGTGTGGCTAGAATCTATAAAAGAACTAAATAAAAATAAATCTTTCATTAAAAATCCTTAGCAGAATAAATATTTCAAAGCTAATATTATAAAAAAAAATTGCTTATATTTTAATGAAAATTCATTTTATTAGCACAAAAATATCCACCCAAAATTACACCTGTAAAACCACCTCCAGGAAATATAAAAGCATTAGCAAAATATAAATTTTCTATACTTTTACTTTTATAATGCAATCTATATTTAACCCCTTCTTGATCTTGAGAAAATCCATAAATTGTACCCTCATAAGCTTTAGTATATCTTTGTATAGTTTTTGGCGTGGCTAATTCTTGATGGATTAAGTGTGAACTTAAATTTGGAAAAATCTCATCTAGTCTTTGCACTATGGCTTTTAATACTTCTTCTTTTTTAACTTTATAATCTTGCTTATTTAAATCCCACTCTTGATAATTTGAACTAAAAGCTACAACACCTATATATTTATCGCCAGCTAAGCCACTATCAACCTTAGAATAATTCACAAAAGCCATAGGTCTTTGTTTAATATCTAGTTTTAAAATATTAGTGTTTTCATATGAACTATTTAAAAAATCATCTTCAAATATAAAATTACAATAATCCATATTTTCATAAATTTTAGAAATATCTTTATCATAAATAAAATAAGCGCTCACTAAAGAACAAGCACGCTTTTTAGATTCTATTGCTTTGATTTCTTGGGTTAAATTTAACTCTTTAAGCAAGTCTTTATATACGATTAAAGGATCGCAATTTGCGATGATATTTTGCGCATGGATGGTATGTTTTTGATTATTTTGAATGTATTCTACTCCATAAGCTTTTTGTTCTTTTGTGAGTATTTTAACAACTTCAGCCTTAGCTAAAACCTGCCCTTGATTTTCTTTGATAACCTCAGCCAAAGCATCACTTAAAGCTTGCGAGCCACCTTTAATATACACCCCACCATCATAATAATGCTTTTGAGCAATGCCATGAAAACTGAAAATAAATTCTTTACTATCATGATGATAATAACTCATATTTGCATTTAAAATCTTTTTTAGCTTATCATTTTTAATATAAGCATTTAAAACATCATAAACTTTTTTATTAAACAATCTATTTTTAATAAATATCCAAGCAGTGTCAAAAGGAAACAACAATAACTCACTTAATTTTAAATCCCAAGGAAATCTTCGAATAGCATAAGCTTGCGTTTTTATAGCTTTAAAATATTTATCTATACCTTTGCACTCTTGCGGAAATTCTTTTTTCAAAACTTCTTTTACTTTTTCTATACCATGAGGTAAAGTTAGATTATAATTTTTACTTTTAATACTCCATGCACTTGGTAAAGGTAAAATTTGAATTTTATTCTTTATACCAAGCTTATCAAAAACCAAATGCTTCATATCAGTTTTTGCTTCACCTAGGTCCATCTCATGAAGTCCCGCATCAATCAAAGCGCCTTTTCTTTTAAAACAAGTAGCACAACCACCAATTAAAGAATGCTGTTCTAAAACTAAAACCCTTTTTCCATTTTTAGCTAAAAAAGCGCCTGCACTTAAGCCTCCAAGACCTGAACCTATAATGATTACATCAAATTTTACATCCATTCTAAAACCTCACGCAATTCTTTAGCTACAAAACATTTTAAGCCAAGTTCCTCCATAGGTTTTACAGGTACTATGGCATTTTTAAATTTTTGCATTTTAGCTTCTTTTAAACGCACATCAAGTGAAAATACTTCTTTGATTTCACCATTTAAACTAAGCTCACCCACAAAAACACTATCTTTACTCAAAGGGCGGTTTTTAAAACTTGAAATAATTGCTGCAACCACCGCTAAATCTGCTGCAGTTTCACTAATTTTTACCCCACCACTTACATTAATAAAAACATCATAATGCCCCAAGGGAATTTCAAGCTTTCTCTCTAGTAAAGCTATAAGCATATCTAAACGATTTTTTTCATAGCCTGTTGCACTACGCTTTGGATAAGCACTCTCACAAACTAAGGCTTGAATTTCTAGCACTAAAGCTCTGCTTCCTTCCATCACTACACTCAAAGCGCTACCACTTACTGCCTTACCACGCGTAAAAAATCTATTAGCTATATCTTTAGCACTAATCAAGCCTTTGGAAGTCATTTCAAAAATACCAACTTCGGAAATATTTCCAAAACGATTTTTAAAGCCTCTTAAAATTCTTATTTCTTTATTGGCATCGCCTTCAAAATAAAGCACTACATCTACCATATGCTCTAAAATTCTAGGTCCAGCTATAGCTCCATCTTTAGTAATATGACCTATAATAAAAGTGCTAATATTATTGGCCTTAGAATAGCGCATTAATTCAAAAGTAATTTCTCTAACTTGAGTGATACTACCTGCTGCTGAAGTAATTTTATTAGAATATAAAGTTTGAATAGAATCAATAATTAAAATTTCATAATCTTTTTTAGAAAGCTCACTTAAAATATCTTCTAAGCAAAGTTCAGTAAGTAAAAATAAATTCTCACAATTTGCATTTAAACGATCCGCACGCAGTTTGATTTGAGATTTACTCTCCTCGCCACTTACATAAAGCACTTTTTTACCACTTTTAGCCAAATTCGAAGCAATTTTTAATAAAAGTGTGGATTTTCCAACCCCAGGTGAACCCCCAATTAACACTAAAGAGCCTACAACAAGCCCACCACCTAAAACTAAATCAAGCTCATTATCATCAGTGCTAATGCGTGTGAAATTTTCTGCTATAACATCATTTATACATACTGCAGAACTTGGAGTATTTGAGAGTGAATTTAACTCTTTTAAAACCTTAATTTGTTCTTGCTTTAGCTCAACAAAACTATCCCAAGAACCACATTCAGGACATTTGCCTAGCCATTTACTTTGTTGATTTCCACAAGCTTGACATTCAAATAAAATGTGTTTTTTAGCCATAAATATTACCTAGATTTTTAAAAAGATTATATATTTTATTTTTAAATATTATCTAGTTGTCTTTTTCGAATCTCATCTTTTAACGGATCTAAATGTTTATTTATCTCATCTTTTGCCATTTTTATATTTGCTATTAAAATTTCAAATAAAAATATATGATCTTTCACCCAAGCTATATTCTTATCAAACCATTCTTCATTAGTCCTTGGATTAATCACATAAATTCTTGCTAAATTAAATTCAAATTGCTGCAAAAAAGGTCTAATAAATTCATATAAAAAAGTTTTACAATACTCATCAAGCTTAGTTTTATAAAAATCTAAATTTTTTATACTTTGGATAATCAAACTCTTCTTATCTTCAAATACCTCCAAAGATTGAATTTTATTTTCTATTTGAATCAAATTTTCAAAATAAAGTTCAAATTCTTTAACAAATCTATCGCAAAACTCTAAATTATCATTAATTACTTTATAACTTTGCAATAACAAATCATCTTGAGCATTCTTATCTATTGGCGATGGTTTTTCAAAAGGCTTTGTTAAATTTTCATCTAAAAATTCTTCACAACACTCTTTAAATGGTTTTTCTATAGTGCCTTCTATCCTAGCTCCACCTTCTGTGGCATTATAAAATTTAAAACCTTTTTTATTAGCTATATAATTTTGTATAGTAAATCTGAATGTATTCCACATAATTCTAGTTTTAATTTGTTTTTTTCCACCATAAGATACAACACAAAGCTCAGTATTTTCTTTAACAAATTTTTCACCATAAAAATAATCTTTAGCATGCGAACTACCATCTTCACCATATGCCAAATCTTGACCTATAAAAATAATATTTTCATGATTAAAATCACACGCTAATTGTAAGGCATTATAAGCAACAGTTCCTCCTGATGGAGATTTTCCAAAATCAAATAAATCAATTTTATCAAAAAATATAGTAGGATATGGGATTAACAAAAATTTTCTATCAGTGTTTTCTAAATATTTAATTGCCAAAGGATGGACTAAAGTCAATAAAATAAATACTATATTATCATCTATATTTTTATAGTTTTGTTGTATTAGATTTGAAGCTAACTTGGTTCTTTCACTTGCTAATACAAAATCAGGTTTAATATCGTTTTTTGCTAAAATAGAATAAGCGCTATCAACGCAAAATATGCTAAATTTATCTTGATATTGTTTTAGTAAAGGAAGTTGCTTGCTTAAAGATGGACCTGCGGCAACAACGATAGCTGATTTAACTTTTTTATTTCGCATAAGCCATAAATTTTTCAAGGGAGGATTTTTTATCATATTTGGTAAATTATAAATATATTGCACCAAACCTTGCAAAGAATCTTTAATATCATTACCTTGATGCAAAATAATAATTTTTAAAATTTCTGAAATTTTTTTATTTAATTCGAGAATGTTATTTTCAAATTTTTCATAGTACTCATTATGTATGTGCATATCATATATTCTTAAAAAATTGTAAAAAGGTTTCGTATAAAGTAAATACTCTAAATCTTGATTTGAAATTTCACTATTTAAAATGATTATTTTTCGCTCTTTTAATTCGTTCGAAAAATCTAAAACACTAAACACACTATATAACAATTCTAAATCATCTTCAAAAACAACTATATGTTTTAAATTTGGATTATTCAGTAGGCATTTATACAAAACACCACTACCAAAACCATAAAAATATAAAACAGGATATAGTAGATATTTATTTTGATATAAAGCAATGGTTTCTTCTAAATATTTTTTTGGGTTTTTATATAAATATTCTCCATTTTGATTTATCCAATTTAGCTGATCTACCCCGCCCCTATTATCCATCGCCCAAGTGCTACTGTGTTTTTGCTTTAATTTTTCCATCAAGTAAGGATTATTTAGTGCGGATAAATTTTTTAACAAAAAGCTCATTTATACATCGGTTCCAATATAGCTTCTAAATAGTCTTTAATACTAAATTCACATAAATCTTGCATTTTTTCCCCTACTCCTACATATAAAATAGGAAGTTCAAGCTCTCTTGCTATGCTAAATAAAGCTCCACCTTTGGCAGTTCCATCAAGTTTTGTAATAATCACTCCATCAAGTTTTACTAAATCATTAAAAGCTTTTGCTTGCAAAATTCCTGCTACACCTTGAGTGCCATCAAGTACAAGGATTTTTCTATGAGGAGCTCCTTGCATAGCTTTATCACTTATGCGGACAATTTTTTCAAGCTCATTTGCAAGATTTTTTTGATTTTGCAAGCGTCCTGCTGTATCTAAAATAACCCTATCATAGTTTTTTGCCAAAGCTTTAGAAATAGCATCATAAGCAACTGCCGAAGGATCATGTCCTTGTGAAGTAGCTATGATATCTATATTTAATTTTTGTGCCCATAATTTTAACTGCTCTATAGCTCCTGCTCTAAAAGTATCACAAGCTCCAAGTATAACTTTTTCACCATTTTCTTTATGCA
Organism: Campylobacter sp. IFREMER_LSEM_CL908; assembly: GCF_025771545.1. Classification (NCBI taxonomy): domain Bacteria; kingdom Pseudomonadati; phylum Campylobacterota; class Epsilonproteobacteria; order Campylobacterales; family Campylobacteraceae; genus Campylobacter; species Campylobacter sp. IFREMER_LSEM_CL908. The sequence continues at coordinate 58,357 of NZ_JAKMQK010000003.1, read as the reverse complement.
AATGTGCCATTTTAGCAATGCTTGTAGTCTTACCTACCCCATTTACACCTAAAATCAAATCCACAAAAGGCTTAGCATTAGCAAGTTCAGGCTTATCATAAATAAAATAAGTCCCCATAACACGCTCTAAATCAGCCTTTTTAACCTCATCACTTGGAGGAAGATAGTAAATAATCTCTTCAACTATCTCATATGCCACATCAGCTTCTAAAAGCATCTCTTCAAGCAAATCTTTTGTAATGATTTTATTTGAAGCTTTAACTAAATGGATGCTTTCTAAAGTCTTTTTTAAACCATTTTTTAAAAATCCAAACATTACATTATCGCTTTTTGTATATCTATATCTAACATTTCTTCAGGAATTAAACCTAAATACTCTTTAACTTTTTCGCCCTTTGCATTAAATAAAACCATTGTTGGAATAGAGCTGATATTTAAAACTTTAGAAAAAATAAAACTATTCTCTCCTAAAACCGAAGAAAAATTCATCTTTTCTTTTTGTATAAACTCCAATAATTCTTGTTTTTTATCTTCTTCTAAAAAAAGCGCTATGACTTCAAATCTATCTTGATATTTTTTATTTAAATTATTTAAATGTGGAATTTCAGCTTTGCATGGCTCACACCAACTTGTAAAAAATACAAACAACTTAGCTTTTGCTGTATCATCAAAATTAAATTCTTGTTCATGGTATTTCACATACATTTTTCTACCATCTAAAAATTTCAAAGTAAAATCAGTATTCTCACTTTGACTTAAACTTGCATTATCAGTATTTTCATTACTAGAATTTTCTTTATCACTTGAGCATGAAGTAAAAAAAATCATAGCAAAAATTGCTAAAAAAATTTTAAATTTCAAGTCATATCCTTATGATTTTTTAAGCTTAAAAGTATAACATAAAAAGTTAAAAAACCAAGGAAAGCTTTGATAAAAAATGACTTTAGAATAAAACAGAAATTTAAAATGAAATCGAAACTAAAATTTCAATACAAAAGAGATTTTTTAGTTTTTCAAGAAGTAAATAAAATTTTAAAATCTTGTAAAAATTACAAAAATATCCTTATATATATTCCTTTAAAATATGAAATTAATCTTTATAAATTCAGACATTTTTTAACAAAAAAATACCGAATTTTTGTTCCATTTATGCAAGATAAAAGTTTAAAGGTAGTAAAATTAAGGTTAGCTCTTGATAAAAAGAGTTTTGGGGTATATGAACCAAAAGATTCTTTTTTGCAAACTCGTATAGATGTTGCAATCATCCCTGTTATAGGAGTAGATGCAAAATTAGGAAGAGTTGGTCATGGCCAAGGATTTTACGATAGGTTTTTTGAAAATATTTCTTATAAAAAACCTTTAGTTATTTTCACACAAATGATGGATGCAAAATCTCATCAAATTTTTAGTCAAGACCATGATATAAAAGGAAATTTTTATATAAACCCTTATAAAAAATATTTTAGGAAAGTTAAAAACAATGATAGAAATATTAGTCGCATTAATAGCCGTTTTCATAGGCGGAGGGATTGGATATATAGTCGCCAAAAAGATTAATGATGCAAATTTCAATATCTTTTTAGAGCAAGCAAAAGCAAAAGCAAAAGCCATTGAATATGAAGCTGAGCTAACACTTAAAGATGCTAAAAATTCAGTTGCTGAAGCTGAATTTGCAGCAAAGAAAAAATTTGATGAAAAAATTCAAAAACTACAAAAAGAGCATTCTATTAAGCTAGAAGAACTCAACAAAAAAGAACAAAATCTTCATTATCAAGAAAAACTTCATGAAGAAAACAAAAACAAATTAGCAAAAGAGCAGCAAACTATAAAAGCTTTACATGAAGAAAATGAAAATTTAAAACAAAGCTACGAAATAAAGTTAAATGATGTTTTAAAAATTCTTGAACATTCAGCTGGTCTCACACAAGAAGAGGCAAAAAGCATAGTCTTACAAAAAGTAGAAGAAACCTCAAGAGCTGAAATTGCTCATATTGTTAGAAAATACGAAGAAGAGGCTAGAAATGAAGCCAAAAGAAAGGCTAATTTTATCTTAGCACAAGCTACTTCAAGATTTGCAGGAGAATTCGCTGCTGAAAGGTTGATCAATGTAGTAAATATCAAAAATGATGAGTTAAAAGGACGCATTATAGGTAAAGAAGGGAGAAATGTTAAAACCTTAGAAATGGTTTTGGGTGTTGATATTATCATAGATGATACGCCTGGAGCAATTATAGTAAGTTGTTTTAATCTTTATAGACGCGCCATTGCTACAAAGGTGATTGAACTTTTAGTTGAAGACGGTAGAATACAACCTGCAAAAATAGAAGAAATCCATGAAAAAGTTTGCAAAGAATTTGAAGATAATATCTTAGAAGAAGGTCAAACTATAGTAATGGATTTAGGACTTAATAATATCCATCCTGAAATTGTTAAATTAATAGGAAAATTAAGATATAGAGCAAGTTATGGACAAAATGCTCTAGCACACTCTTTAGAAGTAGCGCATTTAGCTGGAATCATAGCAGCTGAGTGTGGTGGCGATGAAAAACTGGCAAGAAGAGCTGGAATTTTACACGATATAGGCAAGGCTTTAACGCATGAATTTGAAGGTTCTCATGTAGATTTAGGAGCTGAACTTTGCAAAAGATACAAAGAACATCCTATAGTGATTAATGCGATTTATGCTCACCATGGACATGAAGAAGCTACAAGTATAGAATCAGCTGCAGTTTGTACAGCAGATACACTAAGCGCTGCACGCCCTGGAGCAAGGCGTGAGGTTTTAGAGGCCTTCTTGAAACGAGTTAGCGAACTTGAAGATATAGCAAAAAGTAAAGAAGGGGTTAAAAAAGCTTATGCTATTAATGCTGGTAGAGAAATTAGAGTTATTGTTAATGCAAAATTAGTCAATGATGATGAATCTGTGCTTTTAGCTAAAGAAATAGCTGAAGAAATTCAAGAAAAAGTTCAATACCCTGGTGAAATAAAAGTTAATGTCATCAGAGAGCTTAGAGCTGTTGATTTTGCAAGATAAGGTTTTTCATGCAAGAAATGATTGATAATCTTAGCACTTATGGTTATTTGATTTTATTTTTTTATTCTTTTGGTGGAGGAATGGTGGCCATACTTGCTGCCGGGGTACTTTGTGCAAGTTCAACTAAACTTGATTTGCATTTGTGTATATTTTTAGCCTTTTTGGCTAATACCATAGGTTCAACCCTATTATTTATTCTAGGAAAATATTATAAAAAAGACATAATGCCTTATTTTAAAAATCATAAAAGAAAAATCGCGCTTGCTATGATAAAAATCAAAAAATATGGAGATTTACTTTTAGTAGTGCAAAAATTTATTTACGGGGTAAAAACTATCATTCCTATAGCAGCAGGCCTTTGCAAATTTAGCTTTGTAAGATTTTTTATCATCAATACCCTAGCTAGTTTAATTTGGGCTATAATACTTGGTTATGCTGGATTTATTTTTGGAAACACCTTAAAGGAGGCTTTTGAAATTTTTTCAAATCATCCTTATATAGCACCTGCCTTTATAATCACTTTAATTTTTATTATATGGTTATACTTATCACGCTTTTCTAAGAAAAAATGAATTTAAAATTCTCTATAAAAGATTCTTATAGAGAATTTTTAATTTTATTATTATGTTTTTTAGCAATTTTTAGCCTAAATCTCACTTATGAGTATAAAAAATACCAAAATTTTAAACTCACAAAACATTTATTGCTTAAAAATAATATCATTATATCTAGCTATCAAAAAACTAATAAAAAAGGTAAAAAATACCAAGTTTTTAAAATTAAAAATTCTGATTTTGTTTTTTACACTACTAGTTTTAAAGATCTAAATTTAAGTAAAAATGATATTATAAATCTTAGGATTATTACTAAAAATATTAACTTTAAAGATTATCTTAGTAAAAATTTTTTTGTACCAAGTTATGATTTTCATAAAACTAATGCTCAAAAAGAAAATATCTTAGTGGAGTATTTTTTAAATCAACATCAAAATGAAAAAATCAAAGAATTTTACGGGGCTTTATTCTTTGCAAAAAATGTATCAAGTGAACTTAGAAATGATGTAAATTTTTACAATATCGCGCATTTAATTGCTATTAGTGGATATCATTTGGGCTTGTTATTTAGCTTTTGCTTTTTGATTTTTGCTCCTTTATATGCCTTTTTTCACAAACGATATTTTCCTTATAGAAGTTTAAAACTTGATATTAGTATTTTTGCTTTCTTGCTTTTAATTTTGTATATATTTTTAATAGACTTTAGCCCTTCTTATATAAGAGCTTTATGTATGAGTATTTTTGCTTTTTATCTATTTAGCAAAAATATTAAAATTTTGAGTTTTAAATTTTTATTCTTAAGTGTAATTTTATGTATAAGCTTATTTCCAAATTTATTATTTAGCGTTGGCTTTTTGTTTTCAAGTTTAGGAGTATTTTATATTTATTTATATTTACATCATTTTAAAGATAATTTTTCAAAAAATTATATTCATATTATTTTTATAAATTTTTGGACTTTTTTAGCAATGATAATTCCTGTATTATATTTTTTTCCACTTATTAGTTTTCAACAATTTTTAGGTATACCTTTAAGCATATTATTTGCTTTATTTTACCCTATAAGTTTATTACTGCATTTATTATCTTATGGAGATGTATTAGATGAAATATTATTAGCATTATTTGATTTTAAATTAAATAGTATATTGTTACACATACCATTAGAAATTTATCTTATTTATATATTTTTATCCTTCATGGCTATTTTTCATCGTTATTTAGCTCTTTTTGTAATTTCTCTTGGTTTTATTCCCTTTATTTTCTTGATTTAAAATCAAATAAACCCTTAAACCCAAAAGATAAATAATCCAAGAAATATAAATCCACAAAAAGAAAAACAATATCACAGAAAAAGAACCATATACATTTAAATAAGTTTTATTATATACAGCATAATACACAAAAATCATCTTAGAAATATACCAAATCACAGAAGCACCAAAAGAACTAATAAGCAAAGTTTTTAAATCACCTTTTTTACTCACTGAACTTGAATAAGATGTAAAAAACAAAGCCCATATAATCACATAAGGTAAAATCTCAAAAAAATTCAAAGCAATATTAAAATCATCTAAGGTTTTTTGTATAAAACCTGAAATGTAAAAACTCACTCCAAGTCCAAGTGGAGTTAATGTTGCCAAAGTCCAATAAGAACTTATACTATGCCAAAGACTTTTAGAGTCTTCTTCTAAAAGCTTATTAATAACATAATCATAACCTGAAAAAAATGCTAAAGAAGTCAAAGCCATAGCTAAAAGACCAATTAAACCAAGATTGACACTATTTTTTAAAAAAGTGTTAATATATTGTGTTATTAATTCTTGTTGAGTTGGGATTAAAAAAGTAAAAATTAAATTTTTAATTCTTTCTTGATATATTTCAAAACTTGGAATTTGAGTAAAAACCCAAAAACATAAAAATAAAAGCGGTATTAAAGATAAAATAGTATAAAAACTCAAAGCTGCAGCATAATTTAAAATTTCTTTATCTCTTATGCTTAAAAGAATTTTTATGAAGTTTTTAAAATTCATCAAAGTCCCATTTTAAAAGGATTAAGTATATTATTTGGATCAAATGCTTTTTTGATATTTCTCATCAAGTCCATTTCAGCTTCGCTAAAAGCAAGCTTCATAAAAGGAGCTTTTGAGATACCTATACCATGCTCCCCACTTAAAGTCCCACCTAAAGAAACTGTAAGCTTAAACACCTCTTCTACAGCTTCGTAACCTTTTTTAACCAACTCAGGATTATTTTTATCACTTACCATTACATTAGTATGCACATTACCATCGCCAGTATGACCAAAACAAGGGATTTTAAAACCATATTTTTTAGAAATTTCAGCTATGCCTTTTAAAAGATCAGGTAGTTTTGAACGCGGCACTGTAATATCTTCATTAAGCTTTAAATTTCCATACATTGCTATACTTTGAGAGCAGTTTCTTCTAGCAAACCAAATATTGGCTGCTTCTTGCTCATCTTTTGCTATTTTAAACTCTCTTACGCCAGATTCATAAAAACTCTCTTGCAAAATTTTTAAATCTGCTTCAATAGCCTCTTCTACATTGCCATCTACATCAGCGATTAAAATCGCACCCGCATCCATAGGTAAGCCTTTTTGGAATTTTTGTTCTAATGCTTGTATGCTTAATTGATCTAAAAATTCCATAGATACAGGAGTCACACCTTTAGCTAAAGTTTTATAAACTGCATTCATTGCTTCATCAATGCTGTTAAAAATCCCCATAGCTGTCTTTTTAAACTTTGGCAAAGCTACTAGTTTTAAAGTAATCTCACTAAGCACAGCCAAAGATCCCTCACTTGCTATTAAAATTCCAGCTAGATTATAACCCGCTACATCTTTTATAGTTTTTTTACCTGCTCTAATGATTTCTCCATTAGGTAAAACAGCTCTTAAAGCCATTACATAATCTTTAGTTATACCATACTTAGCAGCTCTCATACCCCCTGCATTTTCGCTTACATTCCCCCCTAAAGAAGAATACTCCATACTAGCAGGATCAGGTGGATAAAATAAACCATATTCTTTTGCTTTTTCTTGTAAAGCCATATTTATCACACCAGGCTGCACTACTGCAACTAAATTTTCAAGATCAATTTCTAAAATTTTATTCATATGTTTTTCAAAGCTTAACACTACTCCACCATTAATAGCTAAGCTTCCACCGGTAAATCCACTACCTGAGCCCCTAGGAATAACGATGATTTTATTTTCATTACAATATTTTAAAATTTGACTAATATCATTTTCATCTCTTGGAAAAAGCACTCCATCAGGTAAATAATGCTTTTTAGTAGCATCATAACTATACGCTCTTTTGTGGATAGGATCAAAATGCGCGTTTTCAGCTCCTAAAAGATCTTGAAAAAATTTTTGATGGATTTCTTGCATTATTTTTCTCTAGTTAAGCTAATTAATTTTTCATAATATACATAATAATTTCCAATTGCTTCATCATTTAAGCTAAAAATATCGCTTTTATAACCTGTAATTCTTGAATAAAATGGAATTTGCAAACTTTGAGCTTGAGGTATGTTAAATTCTTCTATCTTGCCAAAATCTTGACAATCAACTATCTCAGCTTTATTTTCTAAAGCTACCACTAAAAGCCCAACAGCATTTTTTGAACAAAAAGATCTAAAATCTGATCTTCTTGGAGTTTGGCGGTATTCTTGTATCATATGAGCACCAAATAAATCAGGGTGTAAAAAATAAAGTCCATTTAATTTTTGAGCTATAAAATCATACACATTTTTATCAGGAGCTATAATCAAGGCTCTATCATATAAATAATTTAAAACTATTTTATCGCCTACTTGTGGCAATACATTTGGTAAAGGCATAGCATCTTGAGCTAGCATATCAAAAACTTTAAATTGTAATTTAACTAAGCCATTTTCACGCCCTATCACACTAGCTCTTGCAATAATTGATTTTTGTGTATCAATTTCATGCACAACTATACCACTTGAGTGCAATAAAATTTTAGGATCATCTTTTATATAACCATAAATATCATCTACTTTTTCAAGTTTTGTTTGTATTAAATCAAAATTTTTAGCTTGCAAAAATGCTAAAAAACAACAAAGTATTAAAATAATTCTTGACAACTGATGCTCCTTAAAAAAGTGTAAAAATTAAATTATATTGTATTTTCCTTACAAAATTGTAAGAAAAATTAAGTAAAATACAAATTTATGTTTAAATTTTAGAAGGCTTTAAAATACCATGAAAAAAATTTTCATATCTTTACTTATATCGATAAAACTTTTTGCTATTTCAAGTGTTGAAGAACTTTCTTGGGAGAATGGCAAAACTTTACTTGATTTTTTACAAGATCACTCCATACCTTTAAATTTATACTATAATCTTGATGCTGAAGATAAAGAACTAAGTGCAGAAATTGCAAGTGGCATTAAATACCAAATGTTAAAAGATGATCAAGGAGAATTAGAACAGGTTTTAATCCCAATCAGTGATGATTTACAAATTCATATTTACAAAAACACTGAAAATAAATTCGTATTAAGTTTTACTCCAATTTCTTATACCAAAGAAAAAAGAACTATTCGCGTAGCTATTAACAATTCAGCTTATCAAGATGTTTATGATGAAAGTGGTAGCGTAACCTTAGCAAGAGCTATGGTAAGAGCTTTTAAAAATAGTGTTAATTTTAAAAATGTTAGAAAAGGCGATAGTGTAGTATTAATTTATGAGCAAAAAAGAAGACTAGGAAGACTTTTTGGCGATATTAATATCCAAGCAGCTTTAGCTAATATTAGAGGTAAAGAATATTCTGTATTTTTATATAAAGATTCTTATTATAATGCTCAAGGAAAAGAGCTTGAAAATTTCTTTTTAACTAAACCTGTCAAATATACAAGGATTTCAGATCGTTTTACTAGAGCAAGATACCATCCTATATTAAAACGCTATAGAGCACACCTAGGTATTGACTATGCAGCTCCAACGGGTACTCCAGTTAAAAGTGCAGGAGATGGAACGATTAGCTTTGTTGGGACAAAAGGTGGTTATGGTAAGGTTGTACAAGTAAAACACATGTCAGGCTATATGACTTTATATGCTCATCTTAGTCGCTTTGCAAAAATCAAACGCGGACAAAAAGTTAAGCAAGGACAAGTGATTGCTTATGTAGGCTCTACTGGTATGAGTACTGGGCCACATTTGCATTTTGGACTTTATCTAAATAATAAAGCAATTAATCCTGAAACTATAGTTAAAATTCCAAAATCAAGCTTAAGTGGAAAAAACAAAGAAGAATTTTTAAAAATGGCAAAAGAGTATGAAAACCGCTTGCAAAGCATTGATGAAAATTATAAAAATCCACCAAAAGAACAAAATATAGAAAATTCTATGGAGCTTTGAGATGATGAATGATTTTTTAGAAGCACAAGAACTTTTAAAAAATACTTTCAAAGATCAAAGTACCTATGAAATCAATGAAGCCTTAAAAACTATCAAAAGGCATAATGAAGAGCTTTATTTAAAAACTCTTAAATCTTTTGATACTTACACACTTGCAAATGTAGCTACTATAACGCCTGAACATATCTTAGAAGATATTTTAGAAAACTTAAGCATTATAAAGATTGCAAAAGCAGTAGAAGAGCTTGAAAGTGATGATGCAACAGACTTAATTAAGCGTTTTGAAGAGCTAAATCCACAAAAAACTTTAGCTATTTTAAACCGCTTAAGTTCAGAAGACAAAGAAGAAATTTTACGCCTTAAAAATTATGATGAAAATACCGCTGGTGCTTATATGCAAACAGAAATTTTCACAGCCTCTATTAATGAAAGTATAGAAAAGGCCATTAAAAGATATAGAATTTTAAAGCATTCAGGACAAGTAGATCAAATTTTTCAAGTTTATATCATAGATAAACAAGGAAAACTTTGCAATGCTATCAACCTAAGCGATCTCTTGCTTTGGGATTTTAAACTAAGTTTTGCAGATATTATTAAAAACAACAATGAAAAATATAAATGTTATAGCATTAAAGATCATGAAGATATACAAAAGGCTATTGATATAGTAGAAGATTATGATTTAAGTGTTTTGGCTGTTATAAATGATGATGGAGTGCTTTTGGGTAGAATTACTTATGATGATATTCATGATTTAATCCAAGAAAATGCAACAGAGCAAATTTATAATTTAGCCGGAGTTGATGCAGATGTTGAAGAAGAAAGTGCTTTTAAAGCAGCTAAAGCAAGAGCTTTTTGGCTCATGATTAATCTTACAACTTCATTAATTTCAGCTAATATCATCAGTCTTTTTTCAGGTGAAATAGAACAACTTGTAGCTCTAGCAGTACTTATGCCTATTGTAGCTTCCATGGGAGGTAACACAGGCTCACAAGCCTTAGCGGTAACAGTTAGAAAACTCTCACTCAATGAAGTAGAATTTAAAGATGCTAAAAAAGTTATATTAAGAGAGAGCGGAATTTCTTTATTAAATGGGCTTATATTTGCTAGCGTTATGAGTATTATAGCTTTTATATGGTTTAAAACAGCCCTTTTAGGACTTGTTATAGCTTTGTCAATGCTAATCAATCTAGCCTTAGCCGGTTTTGTAGGCTCTTTTGTGCCATTAACTTTGAAAAAATTTAAAATTGATCCTGCAGTAGGTTCAAGTGTTGTAATTACTGCAATTACTGATGGTTTGGGTTTTTTCAGCTTTTTACTCTTAGCTAAGATGATTTTATTATAAAAAGGAAAATTGTGTCAAGCATTATATATAAAAAACAAAACATAAAACTCACAGGAAATCAACTACAAATTGGCGATAATGCTCCAAAAGTGACTTTAAAAACTAAAAATCTTGCCTCAGTAGAAATAGCACCACCTGGAAAAACTCAAATTTTACTAACTTTTCCTAGCTTAGACACTCAAGTATGTTCCAAACAAGCTAAAGAAACTAACAAAAGATTGGCATCTATAAAAAACATTGAAGTGATTGTTATTAGCATGGACTTACCTTTTGCTATGGATCGTTTTTGTGCGACTGAAGGAATTGATAATATCATAGTTGCAAGTGATTTTGCCTTTAAAGATTTTGGCACTAATTATGGAGTATTAATACATGATAGTATATTTGCAGGATTATTGGCAAGATCAGCTTTTATAGTTAAAGATGAAAAAATAATATACAAACAGCTCGTAAAAGAGCTGATGGGAAAAATTGATTTTAAAGATTTAGAGCTTTTTATACAAAACGATTATCGCTATTCTTTAAATTAACCTTCAAAATTGGTAACTATAAAATCTTCTTTTGGAGCTTCAATAAAGCACGATTTTTCTTTTAAGAAAAGCAAATCCACATGCCCTACAGGACCATTTCTATTTTTACCTATAATAAGCTCAGCTTTTTCTTGCACAGGATTTGGCATAAATTTTCTCTCATAAGTTTTGCCTTCATTTTTGGCTTTATTTTCTCTTTCTTTTTCTTCTTGTTCTCTATAAACCTCATCTCTATATACAAATAAAATCGTATCTGCATCTTGTTCTATAGCGCCACTCTCTCTTAAATCACTAAGCATAGGTCGTTTATTTGCTCTACTTTCTAATGAACGATTAAGCTGTGAGAGTGCCACTACTGGCATATTTAATTCTCTTGCTAAAAGCTTTAAACCTCTTGAAATTTCACTCACTTGTAAATGCCTATCATTAAAAGCTGAGTTACTCATCATAAGACCGATGTAATCAACTACACAAAGCTCAATACTCTCATCTTGAGCCTTGATTTTGCGTAAAATTGAACGAATGTCTGCTATGCTAGCATAACCACTATCGTAAATATAAAGATTTTTTTGCGCATATTCATTACAAGCATCACCTACCCTACTCCACTCATCATCGTTTAAATCTGCGATTAGAATTTTTTGCAAAGGAATGGAAGTTTTTGCACTGATTAATCTTTGCATGATTTGCGTAGCAGGCATTTCTAGTGAAAACATCACAACGCCTTTATTTTGTCTTAGTGTTTTTTCTATAAAATTTAAGCAAATTGTAGTTTTTCCCATACCAGGGCGTGCAGCGATGATTACAAGATCGCCGGGTTTAAAGCCTTTTGTCATTTTATTAAGCTCACTAAAGCCTGTATCAAGTCCTAAAATATCTTTGTTTTCAGCTTCTTTTTGCTTTTTAAACTCATCCATAAGTTCAGACATAACCATAGTCATATCTTTAATACTATTACTATTTACACGGTTTGTAAGATTAAAAATCTCTTTGCCTATTTCATCTGAAATTTGAGAAATGCTTTTATCTTCATTAACCCTTGTAGGTATAGTATAAGCAAAATTTAAAAGTTGGCGTCTAATGGACTTTTCTCTTAATTCATAAGCGTATTTACTTACATCTGCTATGGAAGTAGTAGCTAAAACTTCAGCTAAAATTTGCTCATCTACTTTTTTATGTTTTCTTATAAAACTTGCACTTATAGGCTCACCTGCATTCACACAAGCTAAAATAGCTTTATAAATATCTTGATGAGCTTTGAGCGAAAAATCATTAATCTCAATATCCGAAGAAACACTAAAAAAAGAATCTTCACTATATATACAAGAACTTAAAATCGCCCTTTCAAGATCTAAATCAAAATGCTCATTATTTTGACTCATACACGCTCCTAATTATAAATTTGCAAATAAATCAGTTGACAAATATCGCTCGGCTGTATCATTTAACATAGTCAAGACTTTTTTATCAGGGTTTTCTAAAGCAATTTTTCTAGCCATATATACATTTGCGCCACTTGAAATTCCTGCCATTATGCCGTTTTTACCAAGTTCTAAGGCTGTATTTATAGCATCTTCATTACTTACACAAACTATCTCATCTATAATTTTTTGATTTAAAATTTTAGGGATAAAATTTGCACCTATACCTTGAATTTTATGACTTGCAGCGGTATTTTGGCTCAAAAGTGGCGAAGATGCGGGTTCTAAGGCTATGATTTTGACATTAGGATTGTGTTCTTTTAAAATTTCTCCTACCCCGCTAATAGTCCCGCCTGTACCAAAACCTGCTAAAAAAATACCAAGATCGGGTAAAGCTTTTAAAATTTCTAAAGCAGTATTTTTTTTATGTGCGTTTTTGTTGTTGATATTTTCAAATTGACTTACCATAAATGAATTTGGAATTTCACTCAAAAGCTCATTAGCTCTATCAAGCGCTCCTTGCATGCCTTTACTTGCTTGAGTAAGTTCTAGCTTTGCACCAAAAAAACTCATCATTTTTCTACGCTCAATACTCATAGACTCAGGCATAGCTATGATAAGTTTAAGCTTTAAGCTTGCACAAATCATTGCTAAAGCTATGCCGGTATTTCCACTTGTAGCTTCTATAATGGTTGTTTCTTGATTGATTTTACCTTCATTTAAAGCTTGTTTTATCATCTCCACAGCCGCTCTATCTTTTATAGAATGACTTGGATTAAAATACTCGCATTTAGCATAAAGATTTGGAGCAAATTCTTTTAAAGAAATAATCGGGGTATTACCTATACAATCTAAGATATTATTATAAACTGACATTGTCTTCCTTTAATATTTTTAAAAACAATATCAAAAGAAAATTAATACTTAACTATGAAGAAAAACGCAAAAGTTTTTTAACTTTTGCGCAAAGAATTATTTTTTAGCTTTTTTAGCAGTTTTAGCAGCAGCAACTGCGTCTTTAAGGTTTTTACCTACTTTAAATTTAGCAACTTTAGTAGCAGGTACTTTAATAGTAGCACCAGTGCTTGGTACTCTAGCTTCTCTAGCAGCTCTTTCAGCTACAGAAAATGTACCAAAACCGATAAAGCTAATGCTATCACCTTTAGCTAATACATCAGTAATAGTAGCGATTACTGCATCAGTAGCTGCAGTTGCATCTTTTTTAGTTAGCCCAGCAATTTGAGCAACTTGAGAAATAAAATCTGCTTTAGTCATAAAAAGCTCCTTGATTAAAAATGATTGTTAAGTTTAACACATTTATCAAGCTTTTGCAAGAGGTTTAAACCCAAATCACAAAGAAAAATATGCTAAAAAAATGTTTTTGCTAAATTTATTACCACTTCAGGCTTTAAGTCTTTCATGCATTTGTGGTGTTTTAAAGGGCAGACCTTTTGCATACAAGGCATACAAGCTAAATTTAAATGTGCTATTTTAGCATTTTCTTGCCAAGGAGAGGTTTGACTAAAATTAGTCGAGCCAAAAATAGCCACCGTTTTCACTCCATAAACTACACCTATATGCATAGGACCACTGTCGTTTGTGATGAGCAAATCAAGCATAGAAATATTTTTACATAAAGTATAAATACTAGTTTTACCACAAAGATTTTTTGATTTGATACCTTCTTTTAAAAGAAAATGCTCAATTTCATTACAAATTTCTCTCTCACTTTCTACTCCAAAGATTAAAATTTGATGCGTGGGACTAAATTCTTTTGCTACCCTTGCAAAATAGTTCGCTTCCCATCTTTTAGCACTTCCAAAATGCGCACCCGGGTTTATACCTAAGATTTTTTGAATTGATTTTGCTTTTATAGGGAGTTTTAAAGAATTTGAAGTAGCTTTAAAATTTAAGGCTTTTTCTATGAAATTTAAGTATTTTAAGACTTGGTGTTCTTCTTTTAGAATATTTTTATCAAAATAAAATCTTTTTTTTGCTTTGATTAGATTTAAAATGATCTTACTTGAAAATGCCGAGCGAAATGAAAAAGCTAGATCAAATTTACCAAGATTTTTTCTAGCTTTTAAAATTTGCTTATATCTTTGCTTTTTATTTTCTACTAAAATTTGAGCATTTTCAAAGCGTTTAAAAAGCTCTGTGCTCACAAAAGAACCATAAAAAGTAAATTTAGCTTGAGGATATTTTTCTTTTATAGCATAAATAGCCGCACTAGCCATCACTGCATCGCCAAGCCAAGTGGGAAGATTGATAAAAATATTCATAATTTTCCTTAAAAATAAAAGCTATAATTATATCAAAAAATAAAGAGCTAAAATGAGTCAAATTTCCATCATACTACCAACTTATAATGTAGAAAAATATATTGCTAGAGCATTAGAAAGTTGTATTAACCAAACTTTTAAAGATATAGAAATCATTGTAGTAGATGATTGCGGTAATGATAAAAGTGTAGATATAGCTAAAGAATATGCTAGTAAAGATGATAGGATAAAAATCATACACAATGAAGAGAATTTAGGAACTTTTGCTAGTAGAAATATAGGTGTATTAAATTCAAGCTCACCCTATATAATGTTTTTAGATCCTGATGATTATTTAGAGCTTAATGCTTATGAAGTTGGGCTTGAAAAAATTAAAAATGTAGATATGGTAGTGTTTGATGCATATGTACATAGGGTGAAATTTAAGAAATTTTATAGATTTAAACAAGATGAACTTTTTAAAAAAGATGAATTTTTGGAATTTTTACTTAAACAAAAGCATTTTTGTTGGAGTGTTTGGGCGAAAGTATATAGGAAAAATTTGATTTTAAAAAGTTTTGAGCATGTTGATTTTAAAGAAAAACTTTGTTATGGAGAAGATGTGCTTTTTAACTATATAAATTTTATGCTAAGTGAGAGCTTTTTTGTATCGCAAGAATGCATATACCGCTATGAATTTAATGACAATGGTAGATATGAAAACAAAAATAAAGAAATTTTATGGCAAAATTACAAAGATAAAAAAAGAAGTTTTGAGCTTATAAAAAAGCTCTCGTGTGATTATAAAAAATTTAATGAAAAATTACTTGAAATTTTTGAAATCGATTTAATAAATTTAAAAAATAGATTATAAAATATCAAAAATTAACATTTTTTAAAGCTCTTTGATCGATTTTTTCTACTAAATTCAAAAAACCTTTTTCTATAAGCTCATCTTTAGTTGTAACTATACTTCTTTGTAGAACTTCCTTTTGAGAATCTATATGAGCTATGATTAATTTTATCCAATCTAGGTGTTCTTTTATCCAAAGCATTGATTTATTGTAGCTATCTTCTTGTGTTTTTGGATTTAACACATAAATTCTTGCTAAATTTAATTCAAATTGTCTGATTAAAGGTCCATTTAACAAACCACAACGATATATGCTAGTTTTAAGTTCATCAATTTGTTTTAATATTAATTCAAACATATGTATAGAATCTTGAATATCTAAATTATCAATATGTAATAAATTTTTATTTATAGATATATTTCTTTCGCATAATTCTTTTTTTAAATTTTCATATTGTTTAATGTTTTTTATAATTTTGAAATATGCTTTTAATAATAATTCATTTTGTTTATTTAAATTTAAATTTTCAAGTTTTGTAAAAGGCTTGTTCAAATCTTTTTTTAATAATTTTTCACATATATGCTTAAAAGGCTTTTCAATAGTTCCATTTATTCTTGCTCCACCCTCAGTGCAGTTGTAAATTTTCATATTCATCTTATTAAAAGTAAGAATATCATTTTCAAGTACTTTCTTAAAAAAAATCCATATAGATGAACTCTCAATATATTTACCACCACCATAAGCTTCAGTTTTTAAATTTTCTTTGTATAAACCTTCATCATCTAAATCATGTTCTCCGTATATATGTCCAATAGCATGCGAAACTTTACTTTCACCATAAGCTAAATCTTGCCCAATAAATATTATATTACTATGTTTTAAATGAACCGATAAATAACAGGCCATATGAGCAACACTCCATCCCATGTTAAAATACCCAAAATCATTTAAAGAACAATATTTAAAAAAATATTCTGGAGTTGAAACTATCATATATTTTCTTTTATTTTTTTCTAAATACTTAATAGTATTTGGATGAGTAACTGATTTAATAACAAATAATATATCTTTATCAAATTCACCAAAATCATTGTTAAAAAATTCACTAGTAAAATCAGTTCTCTCGAGTGAAAAAACATAATCAGGTTTAATATTTGCTTTTGCAAGTATAGGATAAGCACTATCAGCACAAAATATACTGGCTTTGTTTTGGTATTGTTTTAAAAGTGGAAGTTGTTTAGTTAAGCTAGGTCCTGTTGAGACTATTATAGCTGTATCACTTAAATTTTTTCTTTTATTTAATAATTCTTTATAGCTTGGATTGGCTATCATTTTAGGAATATTTTGTGTAAAATGTTTTATACCTCGCAAGGCATCTAATGGATCATCTCCAATAGAAATTATATTTTCTTTTATAGCATCTTGTATTAAAGAATTTAATTTCAAAATTTCTTCTTGATACTTGCCATCATAATAATCACAATGTATCTCTAAAAAATAAGTCCTTAAAAATTTAAATATCAAATTGCTTAAAAACAAATTTTTCAAATCATTGATATTTTCATTATTTGGATCTAGTAGTAATAATCTATTTTCTTTTAATTCCTTAGAAAAATCTATCATTTTAAACATAGTATAGATTATATTTACATCAGGTTCAAATACTAAAATAATCTTATAATTTGGATTTTGCAAAAGAGCTTTATATAAAATTCCATTTCCAAAACCATAAAAGAATAATATAGGATATAAAAGATATTTATCATTGTATAAATTTAATGTTTTATTTAATTCTTCTAGCGGCTTATCATAAAGCCTATGCCCCCCCCCCCGTCTATAATATTTATATCTAAATTATCATCACCTTGTACTATTTGATAAGTTTGATTTACTTTTTTTAATTGCTCTTTTAAATTATGATCAAACACTGCATTAATATTATTTTCTAAAATACTCATCAAAGTCCCCATCCATCATCTACTATTATAGTTTGTCCTGTTATAAATTTAGAATAATCTGACATTAAAAATATCAAAGTCCCGCACACATCATTAGCATCTAACATACCTTTAGAAGCACAACACTTTCTATAAGCATCCAAAAACACTTGGGGTTGATTGTCTTTTATACCACCAAAGGCTACGCTATTTACTCTTATATTTGTATTAAAAAGCTCTTTAGCAAGCCAAACACCAAGATGATTAATACCAGCTTTTATAACACTATATTCTAAAGGACTTTGCATAGAAGTTCCTTTATAGTTTTCAAATTTAGGCGCATAAACACCCATAATCGAACTTAAATTAATAATATTTCCAAAGCCTTGTTTTTTAAAAAATTTTACCATTATATTAGCTATAAAAATAAAACTAGCTAGATGCAAATTCAAACTTTCACAAATTTGTTCATAACTTGCTTCATAATAAGCAATTTTCCCCCAATCTTTACTCACAGGATAAGCACAATTAACAAAAGCATCAATTTTTCCAAATTTTAAAACAGCTTCTTTTAAACAATCTTCAATTGCTTTTTGATCATTTATATCAATTTTTTTGCTTAAAATGCGTTCTTTATTATTTAATTTTGATGCTAAGTGAAATAATCCTTCCTCGTTAATATCTGCAATGATAATTTTTCCATTATGCTCTAAACACGCCTTGCTCAAAGCACTTCCTATACGGCCACATGCTCCTATTATAAATACTACTTTATCTTTAATCATTAAAAATCTTCCTGTTTTAAATTAGCCTTTTTGATTAAAAATTCTACTATTTCAAAATCAAACTCACTATCTATATCAAAAGCTGTCTTTTCATCCATTATATACAAGCTCGTATCTTTTCCAAATAAAGTATCATTTTTTAACAATTTTTCCCTAGTAAAAATATAAATACTAGCATTCATATCATAACATTTTGGAGCACTTTGACGCGTAGTGAAATTTCCTTCTTTAGACTTTTTTACCTCATCATTATCTACTTCTATTAGATTAAAATACGGGTTGCGTCTTGCTGGAGTAGCTGTAATTAAATTTGACTTTTTTTCTTGTTTAAAAAGCTCATATGCTTTGCAAATATCTTTACTATTTCGCAAAGGTGCAGAAGCATCAAGATCTATTATGGTGTTAAATTTGGTATTAAAATATTCTTCGCTTTTTAACAAAGCATCTTTTATAACAGGCAATTTAGCACTATCATCTTTTGCCAAATTTTCATCTCTTTTGAAAAAAACTTCTCCGCCATATTTTAAAGCAACTTGTGCTATTTCATCACTATCTGTACTAATTACAATATGTTTAAAAAGTTGAGAATTTTTAGCTTGGATTATGCTATAAGCAATTAATTCCAAATCATTAATTTTTCTAATGTTTTTATTTTTAACCCCTTTACTATCACCTCTTGCACATATTGTGCATAAAATATTATTCACTAGATCTCCTTTTGACTTCATCACATAATTTTAAAACATCAAAAGCTTCATAAAGATTGCACACGCTACAATCCTTTTCTATAATTTTTTCATGAAGACTTATTAAATTTTTTATCGTATCACTTTGGCATTCTTCCACCTGCAACGAGGTAGTTGTTCCAAAAATGTATAATTTGTTATTGACTAAATCTGCCTTATAAGTTTTATCACGAGAATGCAAAACAATCTCTCTTTTTGTAAATTTAGAAAAATAATCAAGTTTGATATGAATTAATTCTTTTTTAGATTTTAAAGATAAAAATGCAAAATCATCACTATTAATTTCAAGTTCAGAAATTTTTAAATTTTGAGCATATAATAATTTTAATTTTTCAAAAAAATAATACGCTAAATCAAGCTCATGGGATAAATCCAATAAAACTCCTCCACCTAATTCTTTTTTTGCACTATAATTTTGAGTATAATCACAAATTCTCCAGTTTGGTAAATATGATGAGCAATTAAATTCAACAAAATAAATATATTGATCTTTTTGTATAATAGTTTTTATTTTTTCCACTAAAGGATGAAAGCGTAGCAAATAAGCCACATAAATATAATTACCATTGATAGAGTTAAACTCTCTATATTTTTCAAATAAAGGCTTTTCAATTAAAATAGTTTTGCCTTTTATTTTTTTATCGATTGATTCTAAAGTTTCATAGTGATTTATCGTTATAGTTGCTATAACAAATAAATCAATTTCTTCTAATTTTACTTCTTGCAAGCTCTTAAAGCATTGCAAATCATTCTTTTTATAACTTCTTGAAACTACGCTAACTTCATAACCTAAGTGTTTTAAAGCTAAGTAGTGTTTTTTTCCTATACTACCAAATCCTATAATCAAAGCTTTCATTGAAAATCCACAATCGCCTTTTCATATTCTTCAAGTCTTCCTATATCAATCCAATAATCTTGTAATATATAAGAATTTATTTTTAATTTTTTATCTAACAATCGCTTAATCAAATTAGGCATATCCAAATACACATCTTTTTTGATATACTTTAAAACTTCTGGTTCTAATACATAAATTCCAGCACTAACTAAAAATTTCTGCATAGGTTTTTCTTCTATATCTTTTATATCATTGTTAGAAATTTTCACAACACCGTAAGGAATTTGTTGCTCAAATTCTCTAAGTACCACACTCATCACTGCTTTACTTTTTTTATGCTCTTGAATAAGTTGATCAAAATCAAGTTTAGTTAAAATATCTCCATTCATAACAATAAATGATTTTTTCATATCTTTCACCAAAGACAAAGCCCCGGCAGTGCCAAGTTTTTGTTTTTCTTTAATATAAGAAATTTCAACACCCCAACTTTTGCCTTCTTGAAAATAATCACAAATAACTTCTTTTTTATAATTTACACAAAATATAAACTTTTTAAAACCTTGTTCTTTGAAATTTAAAACAATATTTTCGAGTATTGGTTTTTTACCTATTTTTAACATAGGTTTTGGAGTATTTTTGGTAAGTTCACCCAATCTACTTCCAAGACCTCCAACCATTAGAACTACTTCATTTTCAAAACTTTTTTCTTTAAGAATTGAAGCAATAGATTTTATAGCTATGACTTCATTTTCACTATTTAAGACAGGAAAATCATAAATATCAGTTTGACTAGCTAATTTTAAAAGCTCTTCTTTACTTGTATTTTCTTTAATAGTTAGCGAATTCTTAGTATAAATTGTTTCTATACTATCTTCAAGCTTTTTGCCATTTAATAAAGCTCTTCTAATGTTAGAATCACTAATTACACCTAAAAATTTATCATTTTCTACCACCAAAGCTATTCTAACACGCTCACTACCTATAATTTTTAAAGCTTCTTGTATGCTTGCATTTTTAGCAAGTTTTAATTTTTCAATACTCATTGCATATCCACAAATTTTTTATATAAAATTTTTTCCAAAGAAATATTTTTTAAAATATCCTTTATCATTAGACTTGTATTTTTACCTTCACACTCAAAAGGATTAATGAAATTTTTTAGCTTATCTTGATATTCTTTGGTATTAACATACAAAAACGCTTGTTTTAAATGATAAATATCACAATTTATAATATTATCAGCAAAAATTCTTCCTTCTTGCCTGTTACCTATATTGATACAAGGAATTCTTAAAAAAGGACTTTCGCAAATTCCACTAGAGCTATTTCCTATAAGCATATTTGCTATTTTCATTAAACTTAAGTATCTTTTAGAGCCCAAATTATCAAATAACTTTGCTTTATGAGATTGTTTTATACAATACTCATTTAAAAGCTCATTAATATATAAACCATTCTCATCAGCATTTGCTTTCGTAAAAATTAAAGTAGAATTTTCCAAATTATCTAAAAATTCAAGCAATAATTTTATTTCTTTTTTAACGCTTGATTTTTGTATCGTTTGAGGATGATAAGTTATTAAATATATATTTTCATCAAATATCAAATTCAATTCTTTTTGCAAATCTTCCTTGTTTAAAAAATTCATATTATTGATATTTTCTCCCCCTAGAGAACCTACATTAAAAACTCTATCTTTACTTTCTCCAAGTTGCAAAATTCTATTTGCATAAGTTTGAGTACTAGCAAAATGCAAATGCGCCATTTTACTAATAGCATGCCTAATGCTATCATCAATAGCTCCCAAAGTAAGCTCACCTCCACAAAGATGCGCTAAGGGAATTTGCATTACCAAACAAGCGCTAGCACAAGAGAGCATTTCATATCTATCGCCTAATATCACCACAATATCAGGTTTTAATTCTTCAAAAGCTTCACAAAGTGAAATTTGTAAAAGCCCCATACTTTTACAAATACCTACACCATCATTGTTATTAAGCAAAATGGGAATTTTTTTATTTACTTTAAATTCTTTTTCAATCTCTTGATAAGTAAAACCAAAATCTTGACTTAAATGAGCTGCTGTAACAATAAGCTGCAAAGTTAATTCATTATCTTGTTCAATGTATTTACATAAATTTCTTAACAAATACCATTCAGCCCTAGTGCCACTAATAACACAAATTTTTCTATTCATCAATTAACTCATCTTCGGCATAATCTCTACTAGCAATTTTACCTAAATATTTATCATATTTCATAGCACAAATTCCATCCCCCGGTCGCTTTGTGGTAAGATTTTCTTCACTAAAACATTCGCCCTTTTTTATAACTTTTTTAGCTACAAGAGATTTTCTAGCAATGGCTTTGTTTTTACTTTCGCTTTTGCTTGGAATTTTAACACCATTTCCAAAAGCTTGTTCTAGCTCTCTTATGGATTTAATCATAGCTTTTAATTCTTCAGGTTCTAAGGAAGCTTGATGATCAGGCCCTTGCATACTTTTATCTAAAGTAAAATGTTTTTCTATCACACAAGCTCCCATAGCTACAGCTGCTATAGGTATAGTTATACCCAAAGTATGATCAGAATATCCTACGGGCAAACAAAAGGCTTTTTTTAAAGTTTGCATAGCCCTTAAATTTACATCTTCAAAAGGTGTAGGGTATTCTGTATTACAATGTAAAATAATGATTTTATCTCTTTGAGTGCCATTTTGCACCAAAATATCTAAAGCTTTTTCAATCTCACCTAAAGTGGCCATTCCTGTTGATAAGATGATATTTTTATTAAAACTAGCAATTTTTTTCAAGTAAGGAAGATTAGTTAATTCTCCGCTTGGAATTTTAAAAATTTCTATATCAAATTTTACAAGCAAATCAATACTTTCTAAATCAAAAGCAGTGGAAAGAAATTTAATATTAAATTTTTTACAATGTTCTATTAAAATTTCATGATCTTGTTTAGAAAGTTCTAATTTTTTAACCATATCAAACTGGCTTTGATTTTCATCAGTAGCTTGGAGTTGATACTCTGCTTTTTTGGCATTTTTACTTATACAATTTTCAGCTACAAAAGTTTGAAATTTTACAAAATCAGCCCCAGCTTCACTGGCTACTTCTATAAGCTTTTTAGCTAAATTTATATCACCATTATGATTAACTCCAGCTTCTGCTATAATTAAGGTTTTTTTCATGATATTTTCACTTTTTTGTATCATGGGACAAATATCTCAGCTACCCCGTCAATTGCTATTTTATTTTTTATTTTACAAAATGTTTTAAAATAAATTCTTTTTTTAGCAATATTAACTTTAATCACTTCAATTTCAGCTTCAACCTCGTCTCCAATATAAACTGGCCTCTTAAAATTAAGATTTTGAGAAACATAAACACACCCTTTACCTGGTAGTTTTGTGCCAAATAAAGAAGAAAAAAATGAAGATACAAAAAATCCATGTGCTATTTTTTTCTTATATCGACTCTTCAAAGCATATTCTTCGTCTATATGAATTGGATTTACATCGCCTGATAATTTTGCAAAATTTTCAACATCCAAATCTGTTATCACTCGAGTACAAGAAGCCTTCATTCCTATATGTATTTTATCAATATTAATCATATTTTATATTCTTTTCTTTAAATTTTCTTTATTTAATTTTATCGCAGGGTTTCCAAAAACTACTTCATTGTCCTTTATATTCTTTGTTACGACAGATCCAGCTGCAATTGTAACATTATTTCCAATCACTAAAGGTTTGTCATTTTTACCTTGATGAATAATAGCTCCTGTTCCAATATATACATTATTACCTATAATAACATTACCATTGCATTTTACAGAAGGCGCAAATGTCACATTATTACCTATAACACAATCATGAGCCACATAACTATAAATATTAGCTTGAAAGTTAACACCAATTTTGCAATTGGAAGTTAAAGTAACGAAAGGACAAATAATAGCTCCTTCTAAAATGATAGACTGATTTGATATGAAAGATTTAGAACTTATAAAACTAAAAACACCGATTTTCATTTTTTTAATTTTATTATAAACAATACCACGAATTTTAGGATTTGATATTGCAATTATTACACTGTCATTTTCCTTGAAATGATAAAAATCCTCACATCCTAAATATGGAGATTGAAAATTATATTTGTTATATGTTTCATTTGTTATATCAAAATAACCATCTACCCCCCCCCATTGTGTATATTATTTAACTTATTATCATAAGAAATGTACTCTGTAATTTCATAAGCAAAACTGCTAGCTCCAATTATATATTGACTCAAAATATACTCCTTTTTATTATAGAAATTAAATATTATAAATATCACTTTTATATTTTTTTAAATTTAAAGGTTTACTAAACCACTCTATAGTTTGAGCTAAACCTTTTTCTATATCATATTGTGGTGAAAAGTTAGTAAGGCTTTTGATCTTGCTATTGTCACACCATAGCCTAAATACTTCACTATTTTCGGGTCTAACGCGTTCATTTTCTGTGATAAATTCTACATTTGATTTCATAAGTTTTTTAATGAGTTCTAAAGTATCTTTTATGCTTATTTCATAATTTGATCCTATATTTACCACTTCACCTATAGCCTTTTGGCATTTAGCTAACTCTAAAAACCCTAAACAAGTATCTTTCACATAATTAAAATCTCTAGTAGGACTTACATCTCCAAGCTTTATTTGTTTAGCTCCATTTGCAATTTGAATGATGATAGTTGGGATCACCGCCCTTGCGCTTTGCCTTGGGCCATAGGTATTAAAAGGTCTTGCTATGGTCAGTGGGAGATTGAAAGCATTATAAAAACTCATTGCCATAGCATCAGCACCTATTTTGCTTGCTGAATATGGACTTTGTGCTTGCAAAGGATGTTTTTCATCAATAGGCACATACAAAGCCGTACCATAAACCTCGCTTGTACTTGTGTGAATAATACGCTTTACATTATTTTCTAATGCACTTTGGCAGATATTTAAAGTACCCTTTATATTAACATCTACATAACTATCTGGAGCAACATAAGAAAAAGGTATGGCTATTAAAGCTGCTAAATGAAAGATGATTTCTACATCTTGAGTGATATTTTTACAAAAATGTGGATCTCTAATATCTCCACAAACTACTTCAATATCTTTTAAACACTCTATATCTTCAAGCCAACCCCAATAATTAAAAGAATTATACTGGCTTAAAGCTTTAATTTTATAACCATAAAACAAAGAATTCTTGTCTTTAGTTTGTGTATAAAGCATTTCAACTAAATGCGAACCTATAAAACCATCTGCACCTGTGACTAATATATTCTTCATTATAACTTCTCATATATTTTTTGTGCAATAATAACATTTATATAAAAAATAAAGCAATTTTATGGCAAAATTACCAACATAAAAAGCAAAGTTTAAAATGCATTAAAAAATTAGCTAGTGTTTTTTCATATAAGCATTTTAATGGAAAAATATTAGAAGTTTTAGAAAAAGAAATTTTAGGGTTAGAGAGTAGAGTTTGAAAAAAATAAAAGTTTTTATCATCAATCTAGAACACTCAAAAGATAGAAAAATTTTATGCAAGAACAAATTCAAAAACTCTTCGCGTGTAATCCAAATTTAAAAAATCAACTAGAATTTGAATTTTTTAAAGCCATCGATGGTTCTAAAAATGAGCATTTGCAATTTAAAAGTCACTTCCCATGGTGGTGTCAATTTGCACTTGGGCGTGAACTTAGCGATAGTGAAAAATCATGCTTTGCATCTCATTATAGTTTATGGGAAAAATGTCAAGAACTTAATAACCCCATCATCATTTTAGAAGATGATGTCATCTTTAGCGATGAGTTTTTAAACAACTCAAATATCATTGAAAAATTACTAAATAACTATGAATACATAAGATTTTATTACCTTTTTGATAAAAAAATACACCATTTAAATAATAATTTTTATATAAGTTACGAAAATATTGGTGGCACGCAAGGATATTTTATACACCCAAATGCTGCAAAAAAGTTTATTGAAAAAGCGAGATATTGGTTTAAGCCTGTAGATGATTATATGGATATGTATTATTATAATAAAATACAAAACATTATATATAAACCATTTTTGCTTGACTTAAATCATGTAGAAACTACTATAACACAAAGAAAAAAGAAACTTAGCATACCATCTAAAATTATAAGAGAAATTATAAGATTTTATTTTTTGATTTTAAAATTTACATATAATAAAAAACATCTTAAACAATAAAACCTTTGATAATTCTTTCAACTTTATTCAAATCTTTTTCACTATCTATATCCAAACTAGCTTTTTCATCCATTATATAACAACTCGTTTTTTCTTGCAAAAAAGTTGGGTTATTTAAAAATAAATTTGACTTTACTATATAAATTGCACCATTACTCATATAAGTTTTTGGTAATTTTTGCCTAGGCATAAACGGATATTTGTTATTGCAAATTCCTTTTAAGTTGCCATTATCATCTGTAAAAGCTTTTAAAATTTTATTATCGCATTCTACAACACTTATTAATGCATTTGAGTTTTCATTTTTAAATTTTAAAAAAGCTTCGTCTATATGTACATTTGTCCTTAAAGGGGAAGTGGGTTGTAATAAAACAATATTTTCATAATCTTTGTAAAAACTCAAGGTATGTAATACAACCTTATCACTAGTTGTATCATCTAACGCTAACTCTTTAGGTCTTTTTAACACATCTACACCTTGAGTTTTTCCATATTCTAATATATCACTACCATCGCTACTTAAAACAATTTTATCTACATACTTTGAATTTTTTGCCGCATTGATAGTATAATACAACAAAGGCTTATTGTGTAAAAGAGCTAAATTTTTATTTTTTATACCTTTTGAACCAGCTCGAGCAGGTATTATAGCTAAAGTCATTTTTTATCCATAAATATTTTTTGCTTGTTTATAGTAAATAAAATATTATTTTTCAATAACCTATAAAATTGCTCAGAACTATTTAAAATTTCTAGTCTTTTGTTTATAATATTAGTGCATTTGCTAGTATTTAAAATAGCTTCTAATATATCCTTTTCCTCTGCATTTACTCTTATTGTTTTATTAATGTCAGTTCTACCATCTTGTCTTGAGCCAACTAAAATTCCATTTACATTAAGATATAAAGCTTCTTTTATTATACAACTTGAATTTCCTATGATAAAATTGGCATTTTTTAACAAACTTATAAAATACTCAAATCTTAAAGAAGGAAAAATTTTAAATCTTTCATTATTTTTAAGCCTTTCATAATTTTGCAAAATCAACTCAAATCCTAAATCATTATTTGGATAAATAACTATATAATTTTTCTCACTTTTTATAAGAGCATTTACAAATTCTTCACTTTGTTTATATAAAGAGTTTATTTCGGTTGTAATTGGATGAAATATAGCTATGGCATAATTTTTAAATTTTATATCATAATATTTTTTTGCTTCATCTAAAGATATAGTATTATTTAGCAATTCTAAATCAGGAGAACCTATAATGAAAATGGATTTCTCATCTTCACCCATTTGTATTAATCTTTTTTTTGCTATTTCATCATTTACTAAATGAATATGTGCTAATTTACTAATAGCGTGTCTTAAGCTCTCATCTATAGTTCCTGAAAGCTCTCCGCCTTCTATATGTGCCACTAAGATATTATTTAAACTTCCTACTATAGCAGCAGCTAAAGGCTCCACTCTATCACCATGCACTACTATCAAATCAGGCTCTATCTCATGTATAAATTTAGAAAAACCATCTATTGTTGATGATAAAGCTTTATCCATCTGATAATACTTATCATGATTTATATATTTATATATATTTTTAAAACCACATTTTTCTATTTCCATATAAGTAGAGCCAAATTTTTTACTCATATGCATACCGGTTACAAATATAAATAATTCAAATTCATTTGAATTATCAACTTTCATCATTAGTGATTTTATTTTAGAAAAATCAGCTCTAGTTCCACTAACAAAAACTATTTTTTTCATTCAAAATCATCCCATGTTAGTTGTATATTATTTTTTATATCTTTTTTTGCTCTTTTTCCAAGTATGGCTTCAAAATCCTTTGCACTTATGCCACCTTTTGAAGGTCTTTTTACCCAAATATTATCCATAGATAAAATTTCACCCTTTTTTATATCTTTTATACTTACTACACTAGCAAATGCAAAATCAATGGTCACTTGCTCTTCTTTTAAAGGATTTTTATTATTATCGCCTCTTAAAAGCACCATTTCTTGTGTTTGATTTATAAGATCTTTTAAAGTGCTTTCATCCATAGAGCAAACTATATCAGGGCCTTTTCTATCCATAGTATCCGTAAAGTGTCTTTCTAGCACACTTGCTCCAAGAGCTATTGCGCCTATACATGCAAGATTGTTTGTGGTGTGATCACTGAGTCCATAAAGACAATTAAATTCTTTATATAGTTCTAACATAGCTTGTAATCTTACTAAGTGTGATGGGGTTGGATATAAATTTGTAGTATGAAGTAAAACAAAAGGTATTTCATAATCTCTAAGTATTTTAACTGTGGGTTTTATACTTTCTATGCTATTCATACCGGTACTTATAATCATAGGTTTTTTAAATTGTGCTATATGTTTTATTAAAGGATAATTATTGCATTCACCCGAGCCTATTTTATAAGCACTTACACCCATATCTTCTAAACGATTTGCAGCAGCTCTGCTAAATGGAGTGCTAAGATATACTAAACCTTGCTTTTCTACATACTCTTTTAAAGCTAGTTCATCTTTATAGCTTAATGCACATTGCTCCATGATCTCATAAATACTAATATTTGCATTACCTGGTATAACATTTTTAGCTTCTTGACTCATTTCATCTTCGACTATATGAGTTTGGTGTTTTATTATCTTAGCTCCTGCTCTTTTGGCTGCATCTACCATAAGTTTTGCTATCTCTAAACTACCATTATGGTTTATGCCTATTTCAGGGATTATCAAAGGATTTTTCTGAGAAATAGTTAATTTTTCTATTTTTATTTGCATATTTTTCCTTTAAGTAGTGTTTTATGTCACTTGGAAGATGGAATAAGTCTTTAAATAGCTTATAATATATATTTTGTTTAAATTTTGAATTTTGATTTTGCATTTTGTATATGGTATTTTTATATTCGGAATTTGGTATCAAAATATCATTTATATAATTACTCGGTTTATTTTTTAATATGAAATTACTATTCTCTATAGGTGCTAAATCTATATATTTACTAATTAGGCTATTTTCATTTAAGGTATAGAAATTAACTTCATATTGCTTCTTCAGCATTTTTAAAGCTTGCAAATCAAATTCTTTAGAATGTCTTTTATTGCTGTCACCAATTTCAAACTCTGGAATTAATTTTAAGATATTGTTATTGTTATTTTTAAATACATATATATTATTTTTATCATCATAAAAATCGATACCTGTCAAATATATATTTTTATATCCTAAAGCAACAGCAGCAGCACACATATAAATTCCAGAAGTTATTCTTTTGTTTTCATAAATTTCATTGTATTTCACAAATGTAAGAAAATCATTTATTTTAGCTAATACTTCATGTCCTAATAATGCATCACAAAAATAACTAGGAAATAATTTTATAAAACTCTCATCATCTATTAATGGCAAATTAAAAGTGGAACATATTATATTTTCTATATTGTATTCTTTATTTTGTATAAGTTGCTTTGTTGTATAGTATTGCTCAAAAAATACAAAAGAATTAAAAAAAGCATATTTTACATTTCTACCTACAAAATATCTATCTTCAAAATAAAATTGATTACATCTAAAAACATCAAATTCTTTTGGTAATCTTTTATAATTTATCTTTTTTAAACTAGGTCCATTGCCACAAATTACAGCATTACCCCCCCCTGCATTTATATTACCCTTCATTATTGATTCCTTTTTTTATAGTTTTATAATATTAAATGATATTTTGCTATAATTTTTAAAAATAAATAAAAGAGTATATATGAATAATCCTTTAATATCAATTATACTACCAACATATAATGTAGAAAAATATATAGCTAGAGCATTAGAAAGTTGTATTAACCAAACTTTTAAAGATATAGAAATCATTGTAGTAGATGACCTTGGCAATGATAAAAGTATAGATATAGCTAAAGAATATGCTAGTAAAGATGATAGAATAAAAATCATACATAATGAACAGAATTTAAAGCTTTTAAGAGCAAGATATGAAGGTGTTAAAGTGGCAACTTCACCTTATATCATGTTTTTAGATCCTGATGATTATTTAGAGCTTAATGCATGTGAAGAATGTGTTAAAATTTTGAATAAAAATAATAAGATAGATTTAATATTTTTTGATGCATTTGTGTTAAGCAACAATAGTAAAATAGAAAGAAAATTAAATTTTCAAGAAAAAAGCTACATAAAAAAAGATTTTTTAAAAAAGCTACTAAAAACCAAAAATCTATTTTGGACAATGTGGGGAAAAGTCATAAAAAAAGAATTATATCTCAAAGCTTTTAGTCTAATACCACTGGAAAAAAATACCAAAATTAATATGGCTGAAGATGTTTTATTGTATTATCCTTTAATAAATATCTCAAATGCTATATTTTATTTGAATAAAAATTTATATAATTATCAAATAAGCAACTCCTCTATAACCGGAACCTTAACATCACTAAACATAAAAACAAATATACAAGAACAAGATAATGTTACAAATCTTCTAAAGAAGATACAACATAACTATAATTTTAATCTAGCTTTGCTGTTTTTAATTAATTATTTTTTATTGATTGAAAAATATGTATTATCAGGTAAGAAAAATTCTCTCTATTTTAAAATCAATATTTTTTTTAAAAAAAATCAATTTAAATTTTATCGCTTTCTAAAGATGTAAGCTTTTCATATATTTGCTTTAATACTTTATATTTTAACATTTCAAAGTCTATTTGATCTCTTAATTTTTCTTTATAATCCCTAATAAATTCATCTAAACCAATCCAAGTCAATTGATTGTAATCATTTTTTCTGTAACTTTTAATAAATGGAAAATGATAATTATTAAGTTCTGTATAAAAGAAAACTTTTTTTTCAAAAGATAAAACTTCATAAGATTTTGCAAATTTTGATTTAATATCAACTATATTCCAATTAAAACTATCCCCCTTAATTAATACTTCTTTCCAAAATAAATTAGTATTTTGTATCAATAAGCAATCTCCCGGGGCTCTTAAAATCATTCCATCTTTATCCCGATAAACATAAAAATTCCCATCGTTAAATACAAAATCTATTCTAGAATAACTAACCACATGATAATCTTTTTTGGGTATATAAAAACTCTTATATAATTTTTTAGCATCATAGTAATGGTCCACATCTATTTTTATAAGCCATTCTCCTTGAGGAATAAAGCTTGCAACATAATTATAATAGCTATAAAGTTTATTTTCTTCACCTTGCGGATTTTCAATTTGTACTTCGTAAGGATATTTTACTGGTATAAAAGAAGGATATTGCTTGCAAAATTCTAAAATAATCTCCTCGCTTCCATCAGTACAATCATTATATCCTATAACACCTCTTTGCACAGCAGGTAATATGCTTTCTAAAGAAGCTCTTAAGGTGATAGCTTCATTTTTCACTCTTATAAAAGCCCAAGGATTTAAAGGAGATTTTGGATCTTTTGAATTCAAATCAAAATCAAAAAAACCTTGATGTTTTTTCACACCATAAATAGCTCCGTTAATCTCGAGAAAATAATTATTAGAAAACAAGTTTATTTTATTTACTAAATCTTCATTTAATATAGAATTTACTTTTTGTAAAACAATAGTCTTATTGTCTAAAAAAAATCTTATTTTTTTTCTCACATAACTTATAGGTATAAAAAATAAAAATATCTTTATAATCACTTCTCTCGTTTTCATACTCTCTTATTTTTCTTTTTTAGATATAATACAAAAAACAACCAAGTGAAAGTGTATATGAATAATCCTTTAATTTCCATTATTATACCAATATACAATGTAGCACCATACCTAAAAGAATGTCTAGATAGCGTTGTCAATCAAAGCTATAAACATTTAGATATTGTTTTAGTAGATGATGGAAGTGATGATGAAAGCTTAGATATAGCTTTAGAATATCTCAATAAAGATGAAAGAATATTTTTAATCTCTAAGGAAAATGGAGGATTGAGTTCGGCAAGAAATATGGGATTAGAATTTATAAAAGGAACTAAGCTTAGAAGCTTTTTTGAAGATGATAAAGAACAAGATATAATCTCTTTTACCTCAACTCATACCTTTGACAAAAATACAAAAATAATCAGCAAAGAAGCTATAAAATCAAATTTTATACAAATTCAAAAAAGATACATAAAAACAAATATAGAAAATATAAATGATTTATTAGTGCAAGAGCTACCAAATTCTATAATTCACTTTTTAGATTCAGATGATTATTTTTTAAATGATTGTATAGAGCTTTGCGTGAAAGAAATGATTGAAAAAGATTTGGATATTTGTGCGCACGGGTTTGAAGAATATCATGAAAAAAATAAACAATTCATAAAAAAAAGTTTTTTTAAAAAAACTTTTTATGAAAATTTTTATCATCCATTAGATTTATTAAAACTAAATAACAGATATAATTTTTATTTTGCTTGGCAAGGAACTTTTAAAGCTAAAATTTTAAATCAATATAATCTTCGTTTCACTCATGGAATTTATCATGAAGATCATGATTTTGGAACTATATTGTTTTGCTTGGCCAATAGAATGTTTTATATTAAAAATAATTATGGTTATATTTATAGAAATAATCCTAATTCAATAACATCGACACAAAAAAAATCCACTTTTCCAAGGAAAATACCAAAATTTTTATTTCCGATAAAACACCATTTTAAAACATATAAATCTTTAAGAATGTACTATAAAGTTTATTCTTTTAGCATTGTAGCTTTTCAAATTTATAATTTTATAAATCGAAGTAAACACAAAGGCGATATTTTTTTGCAAAATATGATTTATGAATATTGCGATTTGTTTAAAACTTCTTTAAAAATTGATCCTTTACATATATTAGATATTTATAAAAAAATAAAATTAAATAAAAATAAACTATTTTTTAAATGTATAAAAAGATTAAAAAGACATCCGAAACATATCTTTCACTTGATTAACTATTTTTTGTATTAATTATCTCCAAGTTGTTTTTTCATTTTTTATAGTTTCAAGATAAATTTGATGATTGATTTCAAGCATATTTTTGCTATTTTCTTCATGGTAAATATGATAAGCTAGAGCATAGAATTTAAGTCTTTTAAACACTCCATTATTAAATAAAAATCTAGCTACAAACTCGCTATCTTCCCTACCCCAGCCTATAAATTTTTCATTAAATCCCTCAATGGCTTCAAAATCACTTTTATAAAAGCTCATATTGCAGCCTCTTATACCTTTAATAAGTTGTGATTTTTTAAAAAATTTCTTAACTAGTTTTGAAAATTTATATATACATTTAGCTAAAAAAATATTTCTTTGATTTTTAAAACCCTTTTTATTAAAAGCCAAACTAAAATCATTTTTGCTTAAAAGTTCTTTGCTTTCTTTTTCATTTAAAATCACCCTAGAACCTTGCAAAAATACTTTTTTTTGTGCAAATTTCAAATGATCAGCTACAAAACTTTTTTCTAAAACCATATCTCCATCTATAACGATTATATATTCGCTTTTAGAAGCTTTAATAGCTTTGTTTCTAATCTCACTTAGTCTAAATCCCTCATCTTCTTGCCAAATATGCTCTAACTTACAAGGAAAATCCTTTTGATAAGCTTGTATAAGCTTAGCCGTATCTTCCCTGCTTCCATCATCAGCTATTAAAACCTCATCTGGTAAAGGCTCTAAGTTTTTAACGCTATCAAGCACCAAAGCAAGCCTTTCTTTTTGATTATAGGTTGTGATGATTAAAGCACAAGTTTTTGGCTTTTGTTTTTTTAACTCATATAATTTCATATATTTAAAAAAGGCCCCAAGACCATTGCAAGTACTTATGATAAAGCCTTTATAGCCATAAAAAATCCCTTTTTTCAAAACATAATTTCTAAAAAAAGTCCAAATTCCTCTTAGCAATGCCTTGCAAACACTACTTTCTCTGTGTAAATTTTGCAAAGCCCAAAGCTTAGAGTATTTTTGAAGCTTATCTAGCAAACTATCGATATTTTCAAAAGCAAAATGTCTCAAACCATTTTGCAACTTAATCTTTTTACTATCTTCATATAAAATCAAACTCTCATGCACTAAATTTTCATTAAAATTAGTATGGGTTTTATTAAACACCCGCATTACATGATCGGGCCACCATCCACAAGCTTTAATCCACTCTCCATTATATAAATTTTCTCTTGGTAAGGCTATAATATCTTCTTTATTAGGCTCAATTTGCCCTAATTCTTGTAAAAATTCTTTCTTAGCAAGCTCATCTGCGTCAATATTAAAAATCCAATCATTGCTAGCATAACTTATGGCTAAATTTTTCAAAGGTCCAAAACCTATAAATTTATGTTGATAAATCTTGATATTTTTATAACTTTTACTAAACTCATAAGCAATTTTTAAAGTATCATCATTGCTATCATTTTCTATCAAAACTATCTCGCCAAATTCTTGCAAAGATTCCAAGCAAGCTTTTAAAGTTTTTTGAGCATTTTTAACAATCATTATCACACTAATTTGCTTTAAATCCATTTTATATCCTATAAATATAATTCATGATTGTATCTTTTAAATCTCTTATGAAAGAAAAAATACTCATCAGGTTTAAATTTAATCATCTCTTCACAACACTTTGCTTGATACTTAGTAAGCTCTTCTATACTTGCCTTGCTTGCATCTAAAGCCTTAAAAGTTTTTACAAAAAATTTCTCATCTTTTTGATACGCAAAACAAGGTAAAATCATAGCATTTGTTTTTTTAGCAAGTACACTTGCACCTGCTATGAAATTTACTTCTTGGTTAAAATATTGTATTTTTACACTTTCACTATCCACTGCATCTTGATCGGTTAAAATTCCAAGCGATCTACCTTCTTTTAAGGCTTTTAGCATTTTTCTAAGCCCGCCCTTTTTTTCTATAAGCTCTATGTTAAATTGCGTGCGATTTTTACTTAAAATTTTATCCATTATCACGCTATCAAGTGCTCTTCCAACTATGGAAATTCCTTGAAATTTAGCCCCAAAAGACAAAGCCAAAAGCTCCCAGTTACCATAATGAGCCGTAATTACGATCAAGGGTCTTTTACTTTGCATTATATTTAAAATTTGCTCCTCATCATCAAAGCAAATTTTATTGATGATTTCCTCTTTGCTTGCATTTTGATTTTTGATAAAATCAATCCCAAATTTAGCAAAATTTTTATAGATATTAAGACTAGTTTCATCACGCCATTTTTGATCTTTTTCAGGAAAGCAAATTTTTAAGTTTGTGTCAATGATTTTGCGGTGTTTGTGATTAAGCCTATAAGTGATTAAAGCAACCAAATTTGCAAAAGAGTTTAAAAGCTTTGAAGGTAAAATCTTCACAAGAGCTTTTAGTATATAAAAAAGGCTTAGATATACATAATTTATCATTTTTCTAAAAGCTCACAAGCAAGTTTAAAAATATCTTTTTCATCGATATTTTGTATGCAAAAATCACTCTTATCTATATGTTTTGAATGCAGTATTTTTTTACCTGCATTGATTGTTTTGTTGATATTTGTTTCATAGGTATTTCTTTGACTAGGAGTAGCACCAAAAATCGTTATAGAAGGCTTGTTTAGTGCAAAGGCCAAATGAGTAGGCCCACTATCATTTCCGATAATCAAATCACTTGCCTTAGTTAAAGCACAAAGCTCGCTTAAGCTTAATTTTGGCGCAAGTTCTATTTTCAAATGTTTTAAATTTAAAACTATATCTTTAGCAAAATTAAACTCATTAACATTGCCCCAACCAAGCATGATTTTTGCACTAGTAAAATACTCTAAAAGCATTCTACAAAGTAGTATCAAACGCTCTTTTGGGTAAATTTTATTAGGCATAGATGAGCCTACATGTATGAGTATATTTGGCGCACTTTCACTTAAAGAAAGTCTTTGCTCTAGCTCTTCTTTTAACTCATCATCTACGCTAAAACAACTTTGTTTTAACTCTATGTCACTATGATCAAAATGCTCATTTAGCACATAAGCTACCAAAGAAAGATTACGCACGATAATATTTTCTTCATAATTACACGCAAATTTATGCGTATAAAAATTGCTCGCAAAGCCCTCTTTTATGCTTTCTTGATCAAAACCAAAAGTATTAGCACATAAAAATTTACTCACTAAAGCAGATTTAATCAAACCTTGCAAATCAATCACAACATCATATTTATTTTGCCTAGCTTCAAAAAGCATAGCAAAAACTTCTTTGAATTTTCTATCTTTCAAAGGCAGGGCATATACTTCATTGATCATTGGATGATCTTGCAATAATCCTGCAAATCTTGCATCTATAAACCAATCAATACTCGCCTTAGGATAATGCTTTTTAATAAATTGTAAAACAATTACCGCATGGATGATATCTCCAAGTGCGGATAATTTAACCAAACCTATTTTCATATACTACTTTATTTTTAAATTTTCTGTTATGATTTTAACAAAGATTTTTTAAAAAAAGGTTTATCATGCAAGAATATATTTGCGTTTTTGATTGTGAGAGCATTCCTGATGTAGAATTGATAAAACATCTTTATGATTTTAATGGCGATGATTTAAGCATTAGCAAGCAAGCTTTAGAAAAACAAAAAGAAGAAAGTGGAAGTGAATTTTTACCCCTACCTTTTCATAAAGTTGTAAGCATTTGTGCAGTGATTGCAGATAAATTTGGAAATTTCATCAAAGTCAATAAAATCAAAGGCGAAAATGAAAAGCAAATGCTAGAAGAGTTTTTTAACTTCATAGATAAACACCAACCCCGCCTTGTAAGTTTTAATGGTAAAAGCTATGACATGCCTTTGCTTGTTATAAGAGCATTAAAATACAATATCAACGCAAGTGCTTATTTGGACGCAAGCGATAAATGGAATAACTACAAAAGCAAATTTGTAGAAAATAAACATTGTGATTTATTAGAATCTTTAGGAAGTTTTGGTCAAAAAGGCTTAAGACTTGACACGCTTTGTGCTATGGCAGGACTTCCTGGAAAATATGATGTGCATGGAAATGAAGTATTAGAACTTTTTTATCAAAACAAATTAGAAAAAATTCACGAATACTGCGAAAGTGATGTGTTAAACACCTATATGCTATTTTTAAAATACGAACTCATTAAAGGTAATTTAACCCAAGAAGATTATCTTAATATTTTAGAAAATTTCAAAGAAGAACTTTTGCAAAAACATAGCGATAAAAGCTATCAAAAGCCATTTTTAGAGGCCATAGAAAAAGAAAAGAGCAAGTTTTAAATTAATTAAGAAAAGTATATTAAAATAACTATTATTAAATATCACAAAAAGGATAAAAATGAAAATTTTAATCACCGGTGGCGCAGGATACATAGGCTCTCATACTTTAAAACAATTTTTAGAAACAAATCATGAAATTTGTGTATTAGATAATCTTTCAAAAGGTAGCAAAAAAAGTTTGGATGAACTTTCTAAAATCAGACCTTTTAAGTTTTTTGAGCAAGATTTAAGCGATTATGCTGGGATTAAAAAACTTTTCAAAGAAGAAAAATTTGATGCAATTGTGCATTTTGCAGCTAGTATTGAAGTTCCTGAAAGTATGGAAAATCCTTTAAAATACTATATGAACAATACCGCAAACACAAGCAACTTAATCCAAACTTGTTTAGAAACAGGTGTGAAAAAATTCATTTTTTCTTCAACCGCAGCTACTTATGGAGAGCCACAAACTCCTATCGTAGATGAGCAAAGTCCATTAGCACCGATTAATCCTTATGGACAAAGCAAACTAATGAGCGAAAAAGTCTTACAAGATGCTAATATGGCTAATCCTGAATTTAAATATTGCATTTTAAGATACTTCAATGTAGCAGGTGCTTGCATGAGTTATCCTATAGGTCAACGCTATCCAAAAGCTACTTTACTTATCAAGGTTGCTGCTGAAGTAGCCACAGGAAAAAGAGAAAAGCTTTATATTTTTGGCGATGATTATAATACTAAAGATGGCACTTGTATTAGAGATTTTATCCATGTTGATGATATTTCAAGTGCGCATTTAGCTGCTTTAGAATACCTAGAAAACAATGAAAGTAATATTTTCAATGTAGGCTATGGACATGGCTTTAGCGTAAAAGAAGTTATTGAAACTATGAAAAAAGTAAGCGGGGTGGATTTCACAGTAGAACTTGCACCAAAAAGAGCTGGAGATCCTTCTGTGCTTATTTCAAATGCTGATAAAATCAAAACCCTAACCAATTGGAAACCAAAATATGATAATTTAGAATTAATCTGTAAAAGTGCTTATGAGTGGGAAAAACAGTGTTAAAAAAACTTTTTTTCATACTCAATGCCCATGATAAGAAATTTTTATTTGCTTTGCTAATTTTTTCTATTTTTATAGGATTTATAGAAAGCTTTGCTATTTCTTTGATCATGCCTTTTGTATCAGTGGCGAGTAATTTTGAGCTTTTAGAAAAAAGCTCCTATTTTCAACCTGTATATGAGTATTTAAATTTACCAAGTTATAAGATTATTGCTTATTTTGGCTGTATATTAATCGCCTTTTATATTTTTAGAGCCTTTTTAAATGCCTTTTATTTTCATTTGCTTGCGCGTTTTTCTAAAGGGCGTTACCACAGCCTTGCTTGTCGTATTTTTGATAAATACCTACACCTTGAATATGAAAATTTTACTAACAAAAATCAATCAGAACTTTTAAAAACTATTACTCAAGAAGTATTTCATTTAAGCACTTTAATTAGTGCTTTTTTACTTATGCTAAGTGAAAGCTTTGTGGTGTTTTTACTTTATACTTTATTGCTAATTATCAACTATAAAATTACCCTAGCTTTAAGTGCTTTTTTACTTTTAAATGCTTTTATTTTGATTAAAATCCTCTCACCCTTGGTAAAAAAAGCTTCCATAGCTAGAGAAGAGGCGATGAAAAATTATTTTGAAATTTTAAATGCAAATTTAAACAACCTTAAGATCATCAAACTCAAAACCAAAGAACAAAGCACACAAAAACTTTATGAAATTCAAAGCGGGCTTTTTGCCAAAGCAAACATTAGCAATGAAAGCATGTCAAGCATTCCTAGAATTTACCTTGAAGGTATAGGTTTTTGTATGCTTTGTTTTATCGTAGTGTATTTAGTTTTAAGATATGAAAGTGATATTTCATCTATCTTAGCAACTATTACTATTTTTGTGGTGGCTCTTTATAGGCTTATGCCAAGTGCTAATCGTATCATCACAAGTTATAATGAAATCACATATTATAAAAACTCTTTAGATATTATTTATAATATGTTCAATGAAAAAGAAGAAAAACTAGGCGATGAAAGTATTGAATTTAAAGAAAAAATCGTTTTGAAAAATCTTTTCTTTGCTTATAAGGGTAAGAAAAACTTATTTAAAAATTTAAATTTTGAGCTTAATAAAAATGAAAAAATCGCTTTTATAGGTAAAAGTGGAAGTGGTAAAAGTACTTTAGTTGATCTTATCATAGGACTTTTAAAACCAAGCGATGGAGCTATTTTTGTAGATGGAATTAAGCTTGATGAGAGCAATATAAAAAGTTTTAGAAGTAAAATTGGCTACATACCTCAACAAATTTATCTTTTTAATGATTCTATTGCTAAAAATATTAGCTTTGGAGAAGAAGTAGATGAAGCGCTTTTACACAAAGTGATCAAACAAGCTAATCTTGAAAGCTTTGTAAATTCACTTGAAGATGGAGTGCATACTAAGGTAGGTGATTCAGGTTCGTTTTTAAGTGGAGGCCAAAGACAAAGAATAGCCATAGCAAGAGCGCTTTATCAACAACCTGAAATTTTAGTTTTAGATGAAGCAACTAGTGCTCTTGATCAAGAAAGTGAAGCAAAAATCATGGAAGAAATCTATAAAATTTCAAAAGATAAAACCCTCATCATCATAGCCCATAGGCTCTCAACTATACAAGGTTGTGATAGAGTATTTGAAGTAAAATATGGGCATTTAAAGGAACAAGTATGAAAATCACTTTCATCATAGCTACTTTAAATTCAGGTGGTGCTGAAAGAGTATTAGTCACTTTAGCTAATGAACTTTGTAAAAATCATGAAATAAATATTATTAAATTTCACAAAGAAGACTCTTTTTACAAGCTTGATCCAAAAATCAAACTTTTTACCCTAGAGCAGTTTGACTTTTCCACTCTTTATAATAAAATAGCCTCACGCATTAAAAAATTCAAAGCCTTAAAACAAGCACTTAAAGACCACAAAAGCGATGTTTTTATCTCATTTTTAGATACAACTAATATTGCTTGCATTTGGGCAAACAAAGGTTTAAATACACCTTTAATCATTAGCGAGCATAGCTCTTATACTTATTTAAAATCTAAAATTTGGAAGTTTTTACGCCGTATAAGTTTTCCTCATGCAAATGCTTTAACCGTGCTAAGTAATGATGATAAAAATTACTATGAAAACTTTGTTAAAAAAGTTATCAATATGCCAAATCCTTGTCATTTTAGCCCTATTAAAGAAAATTTAGAAAAAGAAAATAATGTCATTTTTGTAGGCAGACTTGATCATAATAAAAATGCTTCTATGTTTTTAAAAGCCATAGCAAGGCTAGATACAAATTTACAAAAACAATACAACTTTTTCATAGCAGGCGATGGAGAATTAAGACAAGATTTAGAACAAGAAGCCAAGAATTTAAATATCAAAGTTAATTTTCTAGGTAAAGTTGAAAATATGCAAGAGCTTTATAAAAAAGCAAAAATAATCTGCCTTTGCTCTTTCATAGAAGGCTTGCCAACGGTTTTGCTTGAAAGTTTATATTATCAAGTAGCGCGCATTAGCACTAAATACACAAGCGGTCATAAAGATTTAATTGATGATGGAAAAGATGGATTTTTAGTAGATTTAGATGATGAAAAAGCTTTAAGCGAAAAACTCGCACTTTTAATGCAAGATGAAAATTTAAGAAAAACACTAGCGCTTAATGCACAGCAACGATGTAAAGATTATGAAGTGGCCAATGTAGCACAAAAATGGCTTGATTTAATCAAAGAAGCAAGGGTTTAAAATGAAAAAACTGGCAATTTTTATTTATTCTTTAGGAAGTGGTGGCGCTGAAAGGGTTGTATCTACGCTATTACCTGTGTTAAATTTAAAATATGAAATACATTTAATTTTAATGAATGATAAAATATCATATGATATTCCTGAAGTTAATATCCACTACCTTGAAAAATCAAGTCCAAGTGAAAGTAACTTAGCTAAATTTTTAAAACTACCCTTGCTAGCTATAAAATACAAAAAGCTTTGTGAAGATTTAAAAATCAACTTGCAATTTGTATTATTAAATAGACCTAATTATATTGCGTTAATGGCAAAATCCCTAGGACTTAAATCAACCCTTATTATCAATGAATGCACCACTCCAAGTGTAATTTATAAACATAATAATCTAAATTCTTTTATCAATAAATTTCTTATTAAAAAACTTTATAATAAAGCAGATTTAATCTTAGCAAATTCTATAGGAAACAAAGAAGATTTAATACAAAATTTCAATATAGAGGCTAAAAAATGCGATATTTTATACAATGCCA
Organism: Campylobacter sp. IFREMER_LSEM_CL908; assembly: GCF_025771545.1. Classification (NCBI taxonomy): domain Bacteria; kingdom Pseudomonadati; phylum Campylobacterota; class Epsilonproteobacteria; order Campylobacterales; family Campylobacteraceae; genus Campylobacter; species Campylobacter sp. IFREMER_LSEM_CL908. The sequence goes on along the minus strand of NZ_JAKMQK010000003.1, from coordinate 16,768 downwards.
TAGATTTAGAAAACATTATAGAAAAATCTAAAGAAAAAATAGACTTTAAAGATCCTTTTATATTAAGTGTTGGTAGGCTTGATCATGGTAAAAATCATGCTATGCTTATAAGAGCTTATGCAAAAGTTAAAACTGATTTAAAATTAGTCATTTTAGGCGAGGGCATTTTAAAAGATGAGCTTTTAGCTTTAATAGAAACTTTAAATTTAAAAGACAAAGCCTTTTTACTAGGTTTTGATAAAAATCCTTATAAATACATGAGCAAATGTGACTTTTTTGCTTTTGCTTCAAGTTTTGAAGGTTTTTCCAATGTTTTAATCGAATGCCTAGCTTGTAATACTGCCGTACTTTGCACTGATCATAAAAGTGGGGCAAGGGAGCTATTTTTAGATGATGAGTTTGGACTTTTAGTAAAAGTAGATGATGAAAAAGCCATGCAAGAAGGCTTAGAAAAAATGTGCAATGATGAAGCATTAAAAGCTTCATATAGACAAAAGGCTTTTTTGCGTGCAAAAGAATTTGATAAAATTAGCGTAGCAAAGCAATTATTTGAATTTTTCAACAAGGCATAAAATGAAACTGCAACAAAATTTCACTGATAATAATTCTATAAAATATACCTGTATTTTAATCCTTATAGCCTTTGCTTTTAGTGTTTTGTGTAGGTTATACTGGGTGGCTTGGGCAAGTGAGTTTTATGAGTTTTTCTTTAATGATCAACTTATGATTACTACTAATGATGGCTATGCTTTTGCAGAAGGTGCAAGGGATATGATAGCAGGTTTTCACCAACCTAATGACTTATCTTATTTTGGAAGCTCACTTTCTACTTTGACTTATTGGCTTTATAATATTTTGCCTTTTAGCTTTGAAAGTATTATTTTATATATGAGTACTTTTTTTGCTTCTTTGATTGTTGTGCCTATTATATTAATCGCAAGAGAGTATAAACTCACTACCTATGGCTTTATAGCAGCCTTACTTGGAAGCATTGCAAATAGTTATTATAACCGCACTATGAGTGGGTATTATGATACTGATATGCTAGTGTTAGTTTTGCCAATGCTTATTTTGCTTACCTTTATACGCTTAACTATTAATAAAGACATTTTTACCCTACTTTTAAGTCCGGTTTTCATCATGATTTATTTGTGGTGGTATCCATCAAGTTATTCTTTAAATTTTGCCATGATAGGACTTTTTGGTCTTTATACTTTAGTATTTCATAGAAAAGAAAAGATTTTTTATCTAGCTATTGCTTTAATGATCATAGCTTTAAGTATGCTAGCATGGCAATATAAACTTGCTTTGATTGTATTGTTATTTGCTATTTTTGCCTTTAAAGAAGAAAAAATTAATTTTTATATGATTTGGGCTTTGATTTTTATTAGCATTTTGATATTACATTTAAGTGGTGGTTTAGATCCTGTTTTATATCAACTTAAATTTTATGTTTTCAAAGCTTCTGATGTGCAAAATTTAAAAGATGCTGCCTTTATGTATTTTAATGTTAATGAAACTATTATGGAAGTAAATACTATCGATCCTGAAGTATTTATGCAAAGAATTAGCTCTAGTGTTTTAGTATTTATCCTTTCTTTTATAGGTTTTATCTTACTTTGCAAAGATCACAAAAGTATGCTTTTGGCTCTACCTATGCTTGCACTAGGTTTTATGGCTTTAAGAGCTGGACTTAGATTTACCATTTATGCAGTTCCTGTGATGGCTTTGGGTTTTGGGTATTTTTTATATGCTTTTTTTAATTTTTTAGAAAAAAAACAAATCAAACTTAGTCTAAGAAATAAAAATATCTTACTCATACTTATTACATTTTTTAGTATAAGCCCTGCTTTGATGCATATTTATTATTATAAATCCTCTACTGTTTTTACTTCTTATGAAGCTAGTATTTTAAATGATTTAAAAAATAAAGCTCAAAGAGAAGATTATGTCGTTGCTTGGTGGGATTATGGTTATCCAATACGCTATTATAGCGATGTAAAAACCTTAATCGATGGTGGAAAACACCTAGGAAAAGATAATTTTTTCTCTTCTTTTGTCTTAAGCAAAGAACAAATTCCAGCAGCTAATATGGCAAGACTTAGCGTAGAATACACTGAAAAATCTTTCAAAGAAAACTATCCTGATGTTTTAAAAGCTATGGTTAAAGATTATAACCAAACAAGCGCTAAAGATTTTTTAGAAAGTTTAAATGATAAAAATTTTAAATTTGATACCAATAAAACTAGAGATGTATATATTTACATGCCTTATAGAATGTTGCGTATCATGCCTGTGGTGGCACAATTTGCAAATACAAATCCTGACAATGGAGAGCAAGAAAAAAGTTTATTTTTCTCCCAAGCTAATGCCATAGCTCAAGATAAAACAACAGGTTCTGTTATGCTTGATAATGGAGTAGAAATTATTAATGATTTTAGAGCTTTAAAACTAGAAGGTACAACTATACCTTTAAAAGCTTTTATAGATATAGAATCCATCACAAATGGCAAATTTTATTACAATGAAATTGATTCAAAAGCTCAAATTTATTTACTCTTTTTAAGAGAATATAAAAGCTTTGTGATTTTAGATGAAAATCTTTATAATAGTGCCTACATACAAATGTTTTTATTAAATCAATACGATCAAGATTTATTTGAGCAAGTCACTAATGATGCAAGAGCGAAAATTTATAGGCTAAAAAGATGAAAATAGGAATTTTAACCCATAGCGCAATGAGTGTGTATTATTTTCGTCTTGCACTCATTAGAGCTTTAGAAAAAAATAATCATGAAGTTATAATCATCACTCCAAAAGATGATTTTGCTATTAAGTTACAAGAGCTAGGCTATAAGGTTTGCTTTTATGATTTAGCTAGATCAAGTGTTAATCCCTTAATTGTTTTTAAAAATCTACTTAGTTTAAAAAATACACTCAAAAGCTTAAATTTAGATCTTTTACAAACAAGCGCTCACAAAAGCAATACAACAGGTATTATAGCGGCTAAAATGGCGGGCATTAAATACACTTTTGGTTTGGTTGAAGGCTTAGGAAGTTTTTACATAGATGATGATTTTAAAAGCAAATTAGTAAGAATAAGCATTAATTTACTTTATAAAATTTCTTTTAAACTTGCAAATGGTTTTATTTTTGTCAATGAAAGCAATGCTTTATTTATGAAAAATTTAGGCTTAAAAGAAGAAAAAATCAAAATCATCAAATCCGTAGGGCTAAATTTAAAACAATTTTTACCTTTAAAAATTAGCACAGAAGAAAAACAAGCTTTTTTAAAAGAACACAATATGCCTGATAAACCTATCGTTTTAATGATTTCAAGAGCACTTTGGCATAAAGGAATTAAAGAATTTTATGAAGCAAGCCAAATTTTAAAAGATAAGGCAAATTTTGTTTTAGTGGGTGGAAGAGATGATAATAAATCTTGTGCACCATTAGAATTTTTAAACTCAAATGATGTTTTTTATCTTGGCACAAGAAGTGATATTGCACATTTATTAAATTTATGCGATATTTTTGTTTTACCAAGTTATAAAGAAGGCTATCCAAGAACGGTTTTAGAAGCACAAGCTTGTAAAAAAGCATGCGTGGTAAGTGATGCTGAGGGTTGCATTGAAGCAGTGAATAATGCCATAGATGGTTTAATTTGTAAAAGCAAAGATAGCAAGGATTTAGCTGAAAAAATAGCAGTTTTACTAGAAGATGAAAAACTAAAAAATACTTTAGCACAAAATGCTTTTCTTAGAGCGCAAAATTATGATGAAAATATCATAGCTTTGAAATATCTTGACTTTTATAGGGGTTTTACAAATGTATAAAAATGGTTTAAAGCGTGTTTTTGACTTTTTTTTGGCTTTGATTTTATTGATTATTTTTTTACCCTTTATAGTGCTTATAGGTATTGTTTTAAAAATCGTTCAAGGAAGTGTGCTTTTTAAACAAGCAAGACCAGGATTAAATGAAAAAATTTTTTATATTTATAAATTTAAAACTATGAGTGATGAAACCGATGAAAATGGAGAATTACTTCCTGATGAATTACGCTTAAAGCCTTTTGGTAAGCTAGTTAGAAGCTTGAGTTTAGATGAATTACCGCAGCTTTTTAATGTATTAAAAGGCGATATGAGCTTCATAGGCCCAAGACCTTTACTTGTAGAATACTTGCCCTTATACAATCAAGAGCAAAAAAAACGCCACGATGTAAGACCAGGCATTACAGGTTGGGCACAGATTAATGGACGCAATGCTATTTCTTGGGAGCAAAAATTTAAATATGATGTAGAATATGTGCAAAATTGCTCTTTTTTATTTGATCTTAAAATCTTTTTTATGACCATTATTAAAGTTTTAAAAAGAAGCGGGGTTAATAAAGAAGGAGTAGCTACAACGGATAAATTCAATGGACACAACTAAAAGTATTTATATATATGGTTCTAGTGGGCATGGTTTAGTCTGTGCTGATGTAGCTAGAAATTTAGGATATGAAAAAATCATCTTTTTGGATGATAATAAAAGCTTAAAATATCACTCCGACTTAGAAAAACACGATATGTTTATTGCTATTGGCGCAAACTCTATTAGAGAAAAACTTTTCAAAAAAGCAAAAGATGATGGATTTAGATTAGTTAATTTGATACACAAAAGTGCTATTATTAGCCCAAGTGCTTTTTTAGATGATGAGGGTATTTTAATCATGCCAAATGTCGTAGTTAATGCTAAAGCTAGTATTGCAAAAGGTGTGATTTTAAATACTGCTTGTGTGATTGAGCATGAGTGTTTTGTAGATGAGTTTAGCCATATTAGTGTTGGAGCTAAACTAACAGGAAATGTAAAAATAGGAAAGCGTTGTTTTTTAGGAGTTAATTCAAGTGTTATTCCTTGTATAAGTTTAAATGATGATATAACTTTAGGCGCAGGAGCAGTTGTAGTTAAAAACTTAACTTCTAAAGGCATTTATGCTGGAGTTCCTGCTAAAAAAATAAAGGAGGTAAAATGAGATTTTTTCTATCAGCACCACATATGAGCGGAAAAGAATTAGAATACATACACAAAGCTTTTGAAAGTAATTATATAGCACCTTTGGGTGAGTTTGTTAATGCCTTAGAACAAAGTATTAAAGATTATACAAAAAGTTCTAACGCACTTGCTCTAAATGCAGCCACTGCAGCTATTCATTTAGCTTTAAGAGTTTTGGGTATCAAAGAAGGCGATATAGTTCTAGCTTCAAGTTTTACTTTTATTGCTTCAGTAGCACCTATTTCTTACATGAATGCTACGCCTGTATTTATTGATTGTGATGAAACTTATAATTTAGATGTAAATTTATTAAAAAAAGCTATCAAAGAAAGTCCTAAAAAGCCAAAAGCTCTCATTTTAACACACCTTTATGGTAATGCTTCCAAAATGGATGAGATTGTCCAAATTTGTAAAGAAAATGAGATTTTTTTAATCGAAGATGCTGCTGAAGCTTTGGGAAGTTTTTACAAAAATAAAGCCTTAGGTACTTTTGGGGATTTTGGAGTATATTCTTTTAATGGTAATAAAATCATCACAACAGGTGGTGGTGGCATGCTTGTGAGTGAAAATCATGCTAATCTTGAAAAAGCAAGATTTTATAGTACCCAAGCTAGAGAAAACTGCCTTCATTATGAGCATAAAGAATATGGTTATAATTATAGAATGAGCAATATCTTAGGTGCAATCGGTACTGCTCAAATGGAAGTTTTAGAAGAAAGAGTGAGTAAAAAGCGTGAAATTTATAGCTGGTATAAAGAATTTTTAAGTGGAACTTTTACTTTTTTAAATGAGCTTGAAAATACCAAGTCAAATCGCTGGTTAAGCACTGCTTTACTTGATTTTGATTTAAATAAACTTAATACTTATGAAAAACATTGTATATGTGAAAATAAAAATGTTCAAATTCAAGATAAAATTTTAAAAATCATACAAGTTTTAAAAGATAATAAAATCGAAAGTCGTCCACTTTGGAAGCCAATGCATTTGCAAGAACTTTACAAAGGTTGCGATGCTTACTTAAATGGTAATAGTGAGTTTTTCTTTAGTAATGGAATTTGCCTTCCAAGTGCAACTACTATGAGCAAAGCTGATGTAGAGGAAGTTTCTACTTTAATCTTAAATACCTTAAAGGACTAAGATGGATTATAAAAGCAAACGCTTAGGATTTTTTCTAGGCGCTGATATTTTACTTTTTGTTATAAGTATTTATTTGTCTTTTTCTTTACGCTTTAGTGCAGACATCCCAAGTGAATTTTATGAAGGTATGTTTAAAAGTGCTGTGATTTTGATTTTACTTAAAATCATTTTTCTAGCTTTTTTTAAAATTTATCAAGTTGCTTGGAGATTTTTCTCCCTTAATGAAGCGCGTAAATTAGTCATCGCTTTAGCTTTGGCTGAGCTTGTATTTTTAGCAATTTATTATTTTTATGATGATTTTTTTAATCCTTTTCCAAGAAGCGTTATAGGAATAGACTTTGTTTTATCTTGTATGCTAATTGGAAGTTTGCGTATAAGCAAAAGAATGATAGTTGATTTTAGAAAGCCAAAATACAACGAAGAACATCCTTGTATAGTAGTTGGCGCCACTTCAAAGGCTTTGCATTTATTAAAAGGAGCTAAAGAAGGGAGCTTAGGACTTTTTCCTGTAGCTGTGGTAGATGAGCGTAAAAATTTAATAGGTACTTATTGTGATAAATTTATAGTTGAAGAAAAAGAAGCAATCAGAAAATATACCGCTGAAGGAATTCATACTGCTATCATTGCTTTAAAACTTGAGCAAGAAGAATTAAAAAAGCTTTTTGACGAACTCATTGCTTATGGGATTAACGATATAAAGCTTTTTTCTTTTACGCAAAATGAAGCAAGAGATATAAGTATCGAAGATTTATTGGCGCGTAAGCCAAAAGATTTGGATAATGCTTGCGTGATTGATTTTATCAAAGATAAAGTAGTTTTAGTTAGTGGAGCTGGTGGAACTATAGGAAGTGAGCTTTGCAAACAATGCATTAAATTTGGTGCAAAACACTTAATCATGCTTGATCATAGTGAGTATAATTTATATAAAATAAATGAAGAATTAAGCTTACATAAAGAAAAAATCGAACCTATTATGATGAGTATATTAGACAAAGAAGCGTTAGAAAAACTTTTACAAGAAAAAAACATAGATTTGATTTTACATGCAGCAGCTTACAAACATGTGCCTTTATGTGAGCAAAATCCACATTCAGCTATTTTAAATAACATCATAGGTACTAAAAATTTAATCGATCTTGCAAAAGCTTATAAGGTTGCTAAATTTGTTATGATAAGCACTGATAAGGCTGTAAGACCGACTAACATCATGGGTTGCACAAAAAGAATTTGTGAACTTTATACATTAAGCTCAAGTTGTGAAAATTTTGAAGTAGCTTGTGTGCGTTTTGGTAATGTTTTAGGGTCAAGTGGAAGTGTAATACCTAAATTTAAAGCTCAAATTGCAGCTAATGAGCCACTTACTCTTACTCATCCTGATATAGTGCGTTATTTTATGTTAGTAGATGAGGCTGTGCAACTTGTTTTACAAGCTGCGGCTATTGCCAAAGGTGGAGAATTATTTGTACTTGATATGGGTGAGCCTGTTAAAATCATGGATTTAGCTAAAAAAATGCTTTTACTTTCTAATAAAAAGTTAGAAATCAAAATCACTGGGCTTAGAAAAGGCGAAAAACTTTACGAAGAGCTTTTAATCCATGAAAATGATTTAAAAACTCAATATGAAAGTATATTTGTTACCACTAGTGATCTTAAAGATTTAAAAATTTTAAATCAAGAAATAGAAAAATTACTCCACAGCACAGATCCTGCAAAAGTTTTAAAGGAGATTGTGCCTGAATTTAATCACAATAAAAACGGAGAGTGATTAAATTCTAATTTTATTTTAAAATGATATAATATAAACTTTTAATTGATTAATAAAAATAAAAACGATACAATTACAGTTTTATGTAATTACATCAAGATAAAGGAAAAAAAGTGAAGTTATTAGTAGTTGATGATAGTTCTACCATGAGAAGAATAATCAAAAATACCCTTGTAAGATTAGGCCACAAGGATGTTTTAGAAGCTGAACACGGGGTTGAAGCTTGGGATTTACTTTCACAAAATGATGATATTAAAATTTTAATTACTGACTGGAATATGCCTGAAATGAATGGCTTGGAATTAGTAAAAAAAGTAAGAGCGGAAGAAAAATATGCTGATATGCCAATTATTATGGTAACTACAGAAGGTGGTAAAGCAGAAGTTATTACCGCCTTAAAAGCAGGCGTAAATAACTATATTGTAAAACCTTTTACTCCTCAAGTGTTAAAAGAAAAACTTGAAGATGTTTTAGGAACAAACGAAGGCTAATTATAAGTTTTTATGCAAACACATTATTACGAACTTTTTTTTCAAACAGACAAGGAATATTTAGATTTATTCCTTGATCTTATCTTTTCTCTAGAGATAGACGCTATAGAAGAAAAAAACAATGGTATTTATATAAGATCAGAAGAAGATATAGAACTCATTAAAATAGCCTTGCATGATTTTCATCAAAAATTATGTCAAAAACTAAATACTCATATTAATTACCACTCTACCTTAGAAAAAAAAGAAAATAAAAATTGGATAGAAGAGTATAAAAAAGGTATACAAGCTTTGACGATCGATAATATCCATATTCACACCACTTGGCAAGAAGCTAAACAAGATAAAATTAATATCATTATAGATCCTGCTCTAGCTTTTGGCTCAGGACATCATGAGAGTACTTATACTTGTATAGAATTTCTACAAAAATATACAGATAATTCCAAATTTTGCTTAGATGTGGGTTGTGGAAGTGGAATTTTAAGCATTATCATGGCAAAACTTGGAGCCAAAGTACAAGCTTGCGATACAGATGAATTAGCTATAGTTGCAAGTAAAGAAAACGCAAAATTAAATCAAATTAGCTTTGATGATATTTGGGTAGGTTCTATTAATAAAAGCTTACATAAATATGATATAGTTGTGGCAAATATCATTGCCGATATATTGATCATACTAGAAAAAGATCTTAAAGAAAAAACCAAAGAAGGTGGAATTTTGATCTTATCTGGTATATTAAATAAATATGAAGAAAGGATTAAAAATAAATTCAAAGATTTCACTTTGTTAGAATGCAAACACAAAGGAGAATGGTTGAGTTTAGTTTATAAAAAGGAATTGCAATAATGAATAAAAAACCAAATGATTTAAAAGATAATCAAAACAATAATAACTTTTTTAACAAAAATCCCATTTTTATTTTTGCTATTTTTGCCATTGTGATGATTCTTTTATTTAAAGGATTTTCAGATGATGGTAGCATGGGTATTATGGGCGGAGAAAACACTAAAAAAGTTACTTATTCTGAATTAAAAACTTTAATTGAAAATAATCAAATTGCCCAAGTTAATATAGGTCAAACTACTATAAAAGCTGTATCTAAAGCAGGAAATATGGTATATATTACCAAAAAAGTTCCAAATGATGCTACTTTTGTTCCTTTACTTGACTCAAAAGGCGTTTCCTATGGTGCTTTTAATGAAAGCAATTGGTTTATAGATATCTTACTTTCTTGGGTTTTGCCAGTATTTATTTTCTTTGGTATATGGATGTTTTTAGCTTCTCGTATGCAAAAAAATATGGGTGGATCTATACTTGGTATAGGAAGTTCTAAAAAACTTGTAAATTCAGAAAAACCGAAGGTTAAATTTAATGATGTTGCAGGTGTTGAAGAAGCAAAAGAAGAAGTTAAAGAAATTGTTGATTTTCTAAAATATCCTGAAAGATACATTAATCTTGGAGCAAAAATTCCAAAAGGACTTTTGCTTGTTGGTCCTCCAGGTACAGGTAAAACTTTGCTTGCAAAAGCAGTGGCAGGCGAAGCTGATGTGCCATTTTTTAGCGTATCAGGTTCATCTTTTATAGAAATGTTTGTAGGAGTTGGTGCTTCTAGAGTAAGAGATTTATTTGAAAATGCTAAAAAAGAAGCTCCAGCTATTGTATTTATAGATGAAATCGATGCTATAGGTAAATCACGTGCAGCAAGCGGTATGATGGGCGGAAATGATGAAAGAGAGCAAACTTTAAATCAACTTCTAGCTGAAATGGATGGTTTTGGCACCGAAAGCTCACCAGTAATTGTTCTAGCAGCGACAAATCGTCCTGAAGTACTTGATGCAGCACTACTTAGACCGGGGCGTTTTGATAGGCAAGTTTTGGTAGATAAGCCTGATTTTAAAGGTAGATGTGATATTTTAAAAGTCCATATGAAAGATGTTAAAATTTCACCTGAAGTAAAAGTAGAAGATATTGCAAGATTAACAGCAGGTCTTGCGGGTGCTGATTTGGCAAATATCATTAATGAAGCGGCTTTGCTTGCAGGTAGGGATTCTAAAAAACATGTGGAGCAAAAAGACTTAGTAGAGGCAGTAGAAAGAGCTATAGCAGGACTTGAGAAAAAATCACGCAGAATTAATGATAAAGAGAAAAAAATCGTAACTTATCATGAGTGCGGCCATGCTTTAATAGCTGAAACTACAAAAGGTGCTAAAAAAGTAAGTAAAGTTTCTGTTATTCCTCGTGGTTTAGCAGCTTTAGGATATACACTCAATACCCCTGAAGAAAATAAATTTTTAATGCAAAAACATGAACTTTTAGCTGAAGTTGATGTGCTTTTAGGAGGACGTGCAGCTGAAGAAATTTTCATTAAAGAAATTTCAACAGGTGCAAGCAATGACCTTGAGCGTGCAACTGATATTATCAAAGCTATGATTTCTATGTATGGTATGAGTGAAATTGCTGGCTTAATGGTACTTGAAAAGCAAAGAAATACTTTCTTAAGTGGTGGGCAAACTGTAAAAGATTATTCTGATAAAATGGCTCAAGATTTAGATGAGTATGTAAAGAAAACATTGGATGAACGCTATGCAGGTGTAAAAGAAATTTTAAAAACCTATAGCGGTGCTATAGAGGTGATGGTACAAGCACTCTATGAAGAAGAAACTATTGATGGTGCCAAAGTAAGAGAGATTATTAAAAACTATGAAGAAGAAAATAATCTTCCAACACGCCTAGAAGAAAAAGAGCAAGAAGCTACTAAGGAAGACTAATGAAAACAAATTTTATTGCAAAAACTGGTTGGAGTTTGCTTATAGTTCTAGCTATAGTTTTTGCAATATTTCAATTTATATGGGGATTTTCTTGGCTTTTATGGTGTATTTTTATATTTTTTATTTATCTTTTTAGAGCTAAAAAAATTGATTATATAGCAGATCCAAACACCATTATAGCTCCCATAGAAGGAAAAATCAAATGTATCAAAACAAGCTCGTATAAAGAACTTGGCGAGTGTATAGAAGTGCAAATTATCAATAATATTTTTTCCCAAGGAAATATCATAGCTCCGCTTGATATGAATATAGAAGAAACTAGAATAAGGCATGGACTTTTTTTATGTCCATTTATGAAAAATACAAATTTAATGGGTGAAAGAATGTTATTTTTAGCTAATTCCAAGAGCAAACAATGGGCATTACGCGTTATTTTTGGAGCATTAAATAGAAAAGCTCATATTGATGATTTTGGTCATCATTTAAGCCATGGACAAAACATAGGTTTTATGTTTGATGGTAGTGTGAGTTTATTACTTCCAAAAGACACTAGAATTTGCGTAAATGAAAATGATAAAGTACGCATTGGTACATTAATAGGGTATTTAAATCCATGAATTTTAAACTAATTTATATTTTACCTAATCTTTTTACAGCCGCTTCCATATTTTTAGGTATTATTTCAGTGATTGCTTCTATTAATCAAAACTTTGATAAAGCATTAATTTACATCATTTTATCATTAATTTGCGATGGTTTAGATGGACGCGTTGCAAGAGCTACCAACTCTACTTCTAAATTTGGAGTTGAGTTTGACTCACTAGCTGATTTAATAGCCTTTGGTGTAGCACCTGCTATGCTTTTTTATATGAGCATAGGTTATGAATATGGTCGTTTTGGCTCATTAATAGCTGGTTTATTTGTAGTTTTTGGCGCTATACGCTTGGCAAGATTTAATGTCACAACAGGAACTTATGAACCATCGGTTTTTATAGGTCTACCTATACCAACAGCAGCAGTTGTAAGTGCTTTATGGGTAAGTGCTTATTTATATTATGATTTTTTACATGATTTTTCTTTAATAATAATATGTATCCAAATGCTTCTAGCCTTTTTAATGGTAAGCAACATAAGGTATCCAAGTTTTAAGAAAATCGATCTAAAAAGAGCAAATGTTTTGAAGGTGTTAATCCTTTTAGTAATTTTATTTTCTATGCTTTATCTGTATTTTTTAGAAAGTGCATTGATTATTGCTAGTTTATATGTGCTTTATGGGATTGTTCGTAGTTTTTTTACCCTAGCTCGTAAATTTAAAAAATATTAATTTTACTTTCACTTCATTTTCTATCAATATACTTTTCATTATTTTTCAAAAAGGAGTAAAAATGAATAAAAACAAATTATTCAGACAAATTCACATTTACATTAGTTTATTTTTCTTACCACTTGCATTTTTATATGCAATCACAGGTTTTGCTTATATAGCTGGTTTTGATGGAGAAAGTGGAGCTAAAATTCAAAATTACAAAGTTCAAGCTATTATTCAAGAGGGTGCTGAAGCTGAATTTTTAATTGATTTTTTAAAGAAAAACAACTTAAAAATTCCTTCATCTTTGGAACCAAAACTCAACAAAAAAGGCGATGGCATAGAACTTGGGACTATAAATTATATAGCAAGTATTATAAAATTAGATGAGAATGACTATGAAATTACAACAAAAGATAGAAGCTTGCTTGGAAATATGATTTTGCTTCATAAAGATAAAGGTATGTGGTACTTTTCTGTACTTGGGTTAGCTTTTGCACTTGCTATGATAATACTTTATATTTCAGGACTTTTAATCACTATTATAGCTATACGCAAAGATAGAGGTAAACAAATAGCAGTTTTAGGTGCTGGTTTTATTATAACTTTAATCATAGCTTATTTCAGTGTATAAATTTAAGGTATATCTTATAAACAATAAGATATACTTTCCCTTTTAATACGGACAGATGGGTGAGTGGCTGAAACCACACCCCTGCTAAGGGTGCAGATCTTAACGGGTCTCGAGGGTTCAAATCCCTCTCTGTCCGCCACTATCTGAATACTATTTTTCCATAATAAAAGGGTATGAAAGAAATAAAAAAATAATACTTAATATTATAATTATTTATTATAACTATTATTTTTAATAAATATTTATATCAAAATCAATATTCTTTTCTAAATTATTTATATAAGAAACATAAACTTTATAAACCATTTCACAATTTGAATGACCTAAGATTTTACTTAACTCAATAGGACTTAAAGACTTTGATAAAAGTGCATTAGTTGCAAATGTATGACGCATTGAATAAAGTCGTCTATATTCTAAATTTAAATCTTTTAAAATTATTTTCCAATAATTTCGACTAAAAACATAATCATCTTTATAAGGATCTGAATACTGAGTTTCCAAAAGATAAGTATTATTTTTGTATTTATGAACATACTCATATAAATCACTATAAATAACATTAAATAAAGGTATTTTTCGAATGCTATAAAAAGTTTTAGGAGTGCTTTCTCCAAATCGCGACCGAGTAGAGTTTATATTTATAGTTTTAGCTTTAAAATCTATATCATTTATTTTTAATGCCAAAATCTCACCAGTTCTCATACCAGTAAAAAAACCTAATTTTAAAAATATTTGAAATTTATCATTATATTTTTTACTAAAATCAATAATTTTTAGAACTTCATCTTTAGAAAATGGCTTAATGCGTTTTTTTTGATGTTTTGGAAGTTTTATATTCTTTGTTGGATTTTTTAAAATTATTTCATCGTCTAAAGCTAAATCAAATATCTGACTTAAAATACCTAAATAATGCTTTTTTGACTTAATACTTACATCATTAATATTGCTTATCCAGTTTTTTATAATGGATGGTTTAATTTCACTTATATCATATTCAAAAAAATAAGAAAGACGATTTTTAATAATACCATTAACTTTATAATGTGTTGAAACTTTATAGTTATTTTGAGAAATTTTCAAAAATAATTCAGAATATGATTTAAAAGACATATTTATAACCTTTTTCAATCAAATAATCTTCTAAATCATCAATATCATTTATTTTTATTTTTTTAGCATCAATAAGCCCGCGTTCAATAGCTAAATTCACATGATATAAAATTTTTCCATCAATACCACAATATTTAAAATCATCGCTTTGAATTAATTTCATAAGTGCATAATCACTTAATGGATGTTTATTATTTCTCATTACAGAGAGAATGCCTGTATTTTCTCTTTTTTTGAATGATATTTTTTTATATCTTTTATATAATTTAGGATGTTTTTCTTTTTCATACTGATATACAATTCTTCCCATAAATTTATAAATTAATTTACAATTATCATACTCTATAGTTTCCTTATCATTCATAAAACAAAAATATTGCTTATCAAAACTCCATTCACAGACACAATCATCATTATTTATAAAATCAAATAAATTATAAAAATCTTTTTTAAAAAAATTAATTTTTCTATATATCCATAATGGAACAGGAGTTTTAGAAGTTAAAAATCTTCTTACTTTATGCTTAACATACCACGCACTTAAAAAATCTAAATCATATCTATCATTGAAATTAATAAAAGTTTTATAAATATATTTCATAACATAGCCGGTAGGATTATTTAAAGACCATTGAAAACCATTAATTTCACCATTTAAAACTTGTTCTTTTGTAAGTTTATTGCCTTGTTTTAAGTTTTGAGGTGCATAGAATATTTTTTTATATATTTCAAAAGTATAATTAAACGCATATTTAGGAATATAAATTAAAGCGTGAATATGTGGAACTCCGTCCTTTTTATGCGGTTCAAAGCACCTGATATAAAGCTTTTTTAAACCTTTATATTTTCTATGAATTCTCATAATAAATAAATTCCATTGATAATTTAATAGTTTAATTAAATCTTTAATTGTAAAAGCTTCATTAATATTTATTTTATAATTTAAAGAATAATCAAGATATTTTCTATCAAATGGTTTAAAAGAAGTAAAATCGCCTTTTAAAGCATTTCTAAAACAACCATTAAGAGTAATAGTCAAAAAAACAGGCATTAGATCGTAATCAAATTGTAAGCTTGAAATAACATTACAACGATTAACAAGCTCAGCATAATATTTTTTACCAAAATTAGCAGAATATGACAAATCTAAAAAAGATTTTATTTCACCGGTAAAAGAAGTATAAAATCTATTAGAAAGATAATTTCTTTGATTATCTAATTTTAAATTACACAGCTCTAAATCTTTTAAACTTAGTCCATAACTTAAAGGTAAGAGTTTTTATTAAATTGATAAATTGACAAGAGCTGTCATTATGTGCGACTGCGTCGCTCATAATGCCATCTTTTTTTAGATTGTAATTTATTGATTGATTAAATAAATTATTTTCCATTGCAACACCTTTATATAATTTATAATATTTCTATTGAGAGAGTTAAGACAGTATTACTAACTTGATTTCTTTCTATCTTAAATAAATAACCAAGAAGCCAAATATCTTTTAATAATGGAATACCAGATTCATAATTAATATTAGTTTGCTTATTAATTCCACTTAAAACCAATAAATCGCCCCGCTTAAGTGTATAAGATGATTTTAATTCTTTTTTAGAAGTAATAGGAGTTAGATTATTATTTGATATTAAATCTTCAACAATTAAATGTAAATCAAAATCAACTAAATCACCTATAATTAAAGGTTTTAACCTAACTTGTAATCCTACATCTTTATAATCATAACTTGAATTTTGAGCAACTTCAGTATTAGAAACTTGTGTAGTAGATTTTAAAAATGGAATATTTTGAACAGAACTAAAAAACACTTCAGAATTAGATCTAGCGACCAAAAAAGGATTAGAAACGATTTTGGTAATACCTTTATTTTCTAAAAAGCTAAGAGTTGAATAAAAACTCTTTTTATCAACTTCAATAATATTATTTTCAGTTGAATAAGGAATAGTAATTAAATTAACATAGAAATTAAAATTATTGATAGAATTATTTTTTAAACGAGCTTTTAAGGTAGAACCCATATCTTTTAAATTATCAAGATTAGTTTCTAAGATAGTGATTTTAAACTTTAATTGTTTTAAATCAAAACTATCAATATCATTAATAGCACTTTTTAACTTAGAATATATGAAATCATCACTTAAAAAAGAAATAGAATTAGAACGATAAATATAGGTAGAATTAATATCATAAATATTTAAAAGAGAAGATATATCATCATAAGAATTTTTATTAAGTCTTATATATCTTAAATTCTTATTATTATTTTTATTTTTTAAATAACTTAAATTATTATCTTTAAAATTATTTTCATACACATAATAAAAAGATCCGGTAAAAGCAAGCTTTAGATTTTGAAGCTTTAAAGCACTTTCAAAAACATCTAAAGTAATATTAGGAAAATTTTTATTAGTATAAAAAATATATTTATCAGGATTAATATTAGAACTTACCAAAATATCAACATTATTATAAGTGGAAGCTAACTCAGCATATTCAAATATATT
>NZ_JAKMQK010000029.1:0-1621 GCF_025771545.1 Campylobacter sp. IFREMER_LSEM_CL908 | reverse complement strand
AAGAAAAATTAAGATAAAAAAACAAAAAAGGATTTTTCATTGGAATTTAATGATGTGAAATTTAAAATCAAAGAATTTGAAAGTGTAGATATCATCAGTGGTTATTCTCTTGCCTTTTATTTACCTAAAGAAGAGCATATGATAGGAGAAGAAAACAAGAAGAAAAAGCAAAAAACAAAAAAAGATGAATATCGCATCAATAAAAGCAAATCTTTAGAATATATACAAACAATCAATAAAGAAAAAGAAGAAGAAATTGAAAAACTTAAACTTCAAAGCAATGAAAAAATCAATGAAGAATTTGATAAATTAAAAGATGGTGCTTTGCCTGCTAAAGGATATAAAAGAAAAGATTATGAATACGATGTATTTTATGATATTTATACAAGTGATGATAATATAAAAAATCATATAAGATCATTTTCAATAGATAATGGCGTGGCAACAGTAACAAAGGATTTCTTGAAAGAATTTTATGAAAAATCTTTCAAGAATGAATCTGGTTATAAATGGTGTCTTATACCTAGACTAATCTGTGATAAAGGAGAATCTAGTTTTGATCCTGTGCCTATTTTAAATAGCAGCTTTGTCATTTCAGAATTAAGCAATATCAAACAAAAAACCCTTACTTTTCAAAGAAAAATAGCCAATGTGGAACATCCAAGTCATTTTGCTTTACAAAGTCCTAAGGAATTTAAAAGTATGCTTGAAAATGAGCAAAGCTTTGCTTCTTATGGTGGTAAAGAAAAACAAATAAAAGATCTTTTAAAAACCGCACAACATAAGCTTGAAACCATTAAAAAAGCAGATGGAATTTCTAAAAAAACTAAGGAAGCTTTAGAGAAAAAGCAAAGAAAAGAAGTTAAAAAATGCAAAGAATTAAAAAATAATAAGAAAAAAATTTCACCTAAACTCATAGGAGATACGGGAGAATATGTTGCTTCTTTGCTTTTTGGGAAAAGATCTACACGCTATTTAAGCAATCAAAGAAAACTAGATGCGAATTTTAACATTCATAGTTTTAATCATACTATACCTGATTTTTTAGTAAATATTAATGGTATTCCTAGTTTAGTCGAAGTTAAAAATGTCCAAGTTCAAAGTCTAACAGAACAAATAAGTTTTGAGTTAAAACTCGCTAGAGAATATGAGCTTGATTACATCTTTGTGTGTAATCATTATACACATTTAACAGAAAATGTAACAGGAAGTGTATTGACTCGTGAAGAACATGAAAAACTAGCACTCGATGGAAAAAAAGTAGGTGAGTTTAATAAAGAAACAAAAAGATTGAAAAAAACAAAGGTGGTAGAAATCCTAAATGAAAAGGATAAAGACAAGCAAAATTGGTCTGAAGTATCAAATATTCAAACTTCTCGTTTGAGAATTTTTTCAGAAAAAGGTGGAGATTGTGATGCAAGAAGTGGCTTTATCTACCATAGGCATTTACATAGAAGCATAAAAACTGCTTTTAAAGAAATATATCTACATCATATAAAAGGAGCAACACCTAATAAAATAGTAATAAAAAGATTAAATTTAAATAATGCAGAAGAATTAGAAGAAGTTTTTAATGAAAATAAAAACCTTCAAAAAAGTTAAAGAAGTTTTGTGAAAATCA
>NZ_JAKMQK010000028.1:0-2095 GCF_025771545.1 Campylobacter sp. IFREMER_LSEM_CL908 | reverse complement strand
CAAATGCGGCCCTTAATAAGCTTGCTGCTGGATCAAATAAAGATAGCTCATAATCTTCATTATTATGATGGTATGTAAAATGCGCCTCATAAAAGCTTTCTTTTATGGGATAATCTTTTAAAAGATTTTTAACATTTTCTAAGTCATTATTACTAATAAAATCAAATAACTGTTTTTGAATTTGCATTTTTTCTTCAAAACTCATAGCTTTGATATCTTCTAATGTTTTCATTGTTTTTCCTTTAGTTTTTTTGTATTTGTTTGTTTTTGTTTAATTCTTCTTCTATATGAACAGGGTCATTTAAATTTAATCTTTTTATTACTATTTTATTAGGTGCTGCTCCTTTGATATGGTGTAGATATATTTCTTTAAATATTGTCTTTATGCTTCTGTGAGCATGTCTGTGGTAGATAAAACCACTTCTTGATCCTTTATGGTTTTTATTGTCTTTATTAAATATCTCTAGATTAGTTATATTATCTATTAATTTTGTGTAATGATTGCATAAAAATAAATAATCAAGCTCATATTCTCTAGCAAGTTTTAACTCAAAGCTTATTTGTTCTGTTAAAGCTTGATCTTGAACATTTTTAACCTCTACTAAAGTAGGGTAATCATTTAGCGTTACTAAAAAATCAGGTATGGTGTGATTGAAACCTTTAGTATTAAAATTAGTATCTAGTTTTCTTCTATTAGATAAATACCTAGTTGATCTTTTAGTAAAAAGCATAGAAGCAGCATATTCTCCTGCATCTCCTATATCTTTAGAATTGATATTTTTATTTTTTTGTTCTTCTTGGTTTGGAGTGGTGCTGTTTGTTGCCATCATATCTAAAGGATCTACATTTTTAACACTATCTTGCTTACCATTGCTAGTCTTTTGAGGGTTTTGAAGATCTTTTATAATGTCTTTATAATCTTTAACTTTTTTTTGATTTCTTTGTAAAAATTCAAGTCTACCTAGTAGATTTAGTTCTTTAGGTGATTTGTTTTTATTATCTTGTAAGTCACTTATTTTCTTCTTTAATTCTTGCTTATCTGTAATAATATCTTTTAAACTTTCATCATCTTTAAGCAAGATTTTAGTCATTTCATCTGCTTTTTTCGCGCAAGCTTTTTTAATACCCATTGCTTGTTGTATTTTATCATCTTCTGTAAAATCTCTATTGTCATTTAAAGCTTGTAGGAATTCTTTAGGGCTTTGCAAAACTAAATTAGGATTTTTTATTTTAGCTATGCTTCTTTGAAAGCTTAAATCTATATTTTTTTTATCTTTTCTTCCCTTTCTAAAATCAGTCACTACAAAGCCCTTATCTTCTAAAGGCACAGGATCAAAGTGTAATGTTTCATTTTTATCTAAAGATACTAATCTTGGTATTAAAACATAAATTCCTTTTTCAAAGCATTTATCAAAAAAATCTGCTTCAACTTTAGCTATACCATCTTTTACTTCAAAGCCATCGTTATATTTTAACTCTTCATTTAAACTTTTGATATCATTATCTTTACTTGTATAAACATCGTAAAATATATCATAATTATCAGGATCGATTTGTCGTTGTTTTTTAGTTTGTAAGATGAAGTTATTTTCATCAAATTTATTTATCTCTTTATCGATTTTTTGTGCATAATCTTTTGTGATATCTTCTTTTTCATTTAATTGATCTTGAGAATTTATTTTTTTAATTTCTTGTTCTTTATGAATTGTTCTATTTTTATCTTCAAATTCTTTTCCATTGTTTTTATCTTCTGTTTGTAAATGAAAAGGCTTATAAAAATACAATTTACAATTTTCTAGTATATAAACCTTTTGAAATTCTTTAATATGAAAATTGACATCAGTAAAGTTAATTTTTATCACTCTACTCATTCTCCTTAGCCTTTTTTATAGCATCGTTTAAAAGTTTACAGTATTTTTCCATATAGCTTTTATCTTTTTCACACTCTTTGCTATCCCAGTATATATTGTATTTTTTATCAAGTTGTTCTGAAGTCATTGCTCCTGCATCTTTTAAAAGCTTTTTATTTCTAGATCCTCTTGCATTATCTAAAGGAGTTCTTGGGGTAGCAAAATTCACATTAGCTCCTAGTTCA
>NZ_JAKMQK010000027.1:0-3969 GCF_025771545.1 Campylobacter sp. IFREMER_LSEM_CL908 | reverse complement strand
CCTCCTTCATCAACATGAAATAAATCTTTTCTGATTTCATCATTGCTATTTTCCTTAAGAAGTTTTTTTATTTCCTTTGCTTGTTTTTCCCCTACAATACCAAGTCTATTTTTATCCTTTTCTGTTATCCAATCATCACTCATTTGCTTAGTTTTTCTATTTAACTTGCTTGTTCCAAACTTAGCTTCTGCGATGATATATTTTGGATTTTTATTGGGGTTATAATAAATTCCATCAATTCCTTGATGAATTTTATCATCAAGTCCTTGAACTTTGTTTAAGCTAATTCTTTTATAGCCTTGATTTAAATAATGCAAATGCATTTTAGCTTCGCCATAATTTCCTTTTTGTTTATTGCTTAATTTATCAATGCCATTTAATTTTTGTATCTTTTTTTCCATATTTGCTAAAACTTTTTTAGCTTCTTTTTGTTGTGCTTGAACTTCTTTTAAAAATACTTGTTGTTTATTTACTTGTTTTCTTCTTTGTGCTGCTTTTAGCTTACCTCCTATCCCTTCCCATCTTATCTTGTCCCATTTAATCTTAGCAAGAGGATTAGCTTGTATTTTAGCTAAAGCAAATTTAATCTTATTTTTCTTAGGTATAGCTAATATAGGATAACCTTTATTACTTACCCCTATTAAACCCATTTGTAATACAGAATGTTTATGATTTACTTTATGATTTGAATAAGTATGAGCAAATACTAAAGCTACTTTAGTACAAGGTCCTCCTAGCATAGGTGGATTTACACATCCACTTATACTAGCTCCTTGTATTTCGTTATTAAGCATAATAGGAACATTGTCTGATTTTATTCTTTTAGCATTCTTTGCTTTTAACTTAACCTTACCTCCATGTATGCATAATAAAGTATTATCTTCTAATATAGGATGCATACAAGAAGTATCAGGACTTATATTAATAGCTTCTATTTTAGGAAGAGTTATTTTTCTTTTTTTAGCCATAAAAAGCCTTGTGGGTTTGAAGTATGCTTTTTAATTGCTCATCTTTAGCATAAAGAAATTTTTCTTCTAAAGAACAATCAAAATTTAAAGGAAAGGGTTTTAGGGTGTTTTTACTTAGAAATTTTTCCCAAAGTATAGAGTTTTCTTCTGCTGAAAACTCCCAAAAATCATCTTTATTGTTATAAACATAGTCTTTATAGTCTATAAAATTTACAAAGTTGATATTTACATTTTTTTGCTTAGAAAGCATACCTTGTGTATTTTCTTCTTCTGTGTTTTTTGGAATTTTGTTGTAATTAACAAGATAATAATTAAGTCTATCTTTGTTTAATTCTTGATCATCAAGTTCATTTAAAAGTTCTTTAGAATAATAATTTAAAAAATAATTATTTGCAAATTCTTCAATATGCTCTTTAAAGCTTCTTTTATAAATTAACTCATCATAACTAATAGGGTAAGATTTTAAAGTATTATTTTTAGAATTTAATATATAATCATACCCTGCAAAAAAATAAGAAAAATCCATAAAAGCATAATCAGCACTTATGCCTTTACAAAGACTTAAAAAAATATTTTCAAGTTCTAAGATGATTTTTTCATCTTTACTTAAATTTAACTCTTTTTGAAGTTGTTCTTGGGTTTTTGGGATAAAACCATAATTAAGTTTATCTTCATAATTTTTTACTAGATAATTTAAATTTTCATCATTAAGATTAAAAGTAAGGTATAGTGATGAGTTGAAATAAATATCATATTTATTAAAGTAGGGTGCTAGATTATCTTTTTCTATAAGAGTATTGATTTGGCTTTGAGAGAAATTTTCTCCTTTTTCATCCCAAAAAGGTAAATTAGGGGAGAGGTTTTTAAGAGTTCCTATTTCACTTAATTCATCTTTTTGATAATATCTATGTAAAATGTATTTGCTTTTATCTTTGCATAAACGATTGTAAATTTGAGTATAATTTGAAGGTAAAAAATTTAACCATTCATCCTCACTGTGTAGATTTATACCTTCAAATTTATCAATACTAAAACAAGCTTTAAGTTCTTGTATAGCTTTTAAGGTATTTTCTAAATGTTTATTATAAAAATTATTTTCATTAGCTTTTTTAAAATCAAGCCATTCTTGTAAATTAAGGCGATTACCTTTTAAACTCCAAGCGTCAAGGTATTTTTCATCACTAAAAGTTTTTTTAGATAAAAGATGAAAGCTAATTTGATTGGCGCTTAATGTTTGTTTCATTTAAAAGCTTTCAAAGCATCAATTTTTTCACACCATTTGTTAAAGTGTTGACATTTTAATCTTATGTTGTCTATACCAATTTCTTTTGCGATCTTGCTACCATGCAAAACTTTTTTATAGCTAGGAGAAGAAAAAATCTTTTTTAGCCTGTGTGACGGACTTGTTTCCTTGCTATTGTTGATGAATTCTGGATTATTGTATTTTTCGATAATACATTCTAATTCGCAAATGAGTTTTTCATCCCATTCAGCGTCTGCTTCAATGATTTTTGTAATATCACTAAAAAGCAAACTTTCAAATTCATGTGGTTGTATATAGCTAAAAAATTTATTTGTATCGCATTTTTGTTTAATTGCTTCATCAAAATCTTTTTGTATTTTTTCAATATATTCATATATATCAGTATTAGCTTTATTTTCTTTTAAAAATTCATCATCTAATCCATAATAATCAAACATAGTTGTCATAAAAGCTTGTGTGTCTTGTTTTAATTTTTTAACAATAAAATCAACCACTCTATCATACGAAAGCGCACCGCCTTTGTGTCCTTTAGATGTAGGTATTGTAAGTGGAGTGAGATAAATTTTGACATTGTGAAAATACGGACTTAAAGTTTCATTGATAAATTTTTCTTCACTTTGTCCTTCGCAAATTACATAGCATCTTATAATATCTGACATTATTTTGGTCTCCCACCTATAAGATTACTAGCCCAAATTTCTCCAAGTGTGTATTCTTCAAGCCAAGTTTGTAGTTTTTCATTGTCCATTCTTGTAAAAATAGATTGATCACCTTCTTTATCTACAACTATAATATCTTGTGCTTCAAAATGATTTATCAGTTCTACAGATTGAGAAGAAATAATGAGTTGTTTTTTTTGAGCTACTCTTTTAATGATCTCGCTTAAAATTTTTAACGCATAAGGATGTAGTCCTAATTCAGGCTCATCGATAATAATTGTTCCTGACATTAGCTCAAAAGGCTGAAGCAATAAAGTAGCTAAGCATATAAACCTTAAAGTTCCATCAGAAAGCATATGTGCTTTGAAAGGAGTATCAGGATCGTTTTTATGATGCCATTCTAATTGTATATTATCACTATTTCTAAAAACAAATCCCCCAAAAAAAGGAGCAATATCTTGTATAGTGGTTAAAATTTGTTCATAATGTTTATTGTGATTATCATGGAGCATTTTAAGATAAGCTGCTATATTTTGTGCATCTTCTTTGAAAATAAGATTATCATTTACATCACATATGCTTTTCATTTTAGATGTATCTCCAGTATCATGAAAATGATAAAGCTTCCATTTTTTAATTTCGCTTATAGTATAATCAGCAACTGCTTTGGATCTAGAATATTCTTTTGCTTCAGAAATATTACTTTCGTATACATTCTCTCCTATAATGTATTCGTGAGGACCAAAATAAATTCTTTCTTTTTGTATAAGCATTTTGTTTTCTTGCGTGGCTACGATATCTACTTTATATCTATTTGGGTTAAAAACAAAGTCAAAATGCAATTTTTCGGTTTCTTTTCTACCAAAATACAAAAAACTATCAGGTCCTTTATCTTGTGTATAAAATTGCAAATTTTTATTAAACAATACATTAAGCATTTTAAATACCGAGATAAAATTACTTTTACCTGCACCATTTGCACCGATTAAGATATTTAAATTTTTAAGTTCAAATTCGGATAAATCTTTTATAGATTTATAGCCTTTGATTGTTATGTTATTTAGCATTTATATCCTTT
>NZ_JAKMQK010000026.1:0-4250 GCF_025771545.1 Campylobacter sp. IFREMER_LSEM_CL908 | reverse complement strand
TATCGTAAAGTCTGCAACCTTGCATAATTTTGATGAGATAGCTAGACTTGGAGTGATGATAGGCGATAGCGTAAGTGTGATAAGAAGTGGAGATGTTATACCTAAAATCACTAAAGTTTTTACTCAAAGGCGTGATGGTTTAGAAAGTAAGATTGCTAAACCAACTCTTTGTCCTGAGTGTTTAAGTGAGCTTTTAGATGAGGGTGCTTTTTTAAAATGCCAAAACTTAGATTGTAAAGCAAGACTTGTAAATTCCATTATACATTTTGTATCTAAAAAGTGTTTAAATATAGACGGCCTTGGAGAAAATATCGTCGAGCTTTTATTTAAAGAAGGAAAAATTACCAACATAGAAAGTATATTTTTCTTAAAATATGGTGATTTTGAAGGCTTAGAAGGTTTTAAAGAAAAAAAAATCAACAATCTTCTAAGTGCTATTGAAAATGCAAAAAAATGCCCCTTATCAAGGTTTATCACTGCTTTGGGTATAGAGCATATCGGAGAAGTAGCAGCTAAAAAATTAGCTCAATCTTTTGGCTTTGAATGGTTTATGCAAAGCTATGAAGCTTATGCAAATTTAGAAGGCTTTGGCACACAAATGGCTAAAAGCTTAGAAGAATTTACCCATGTCAATGCAAACCGCATTCAGCATTTTTATGAAATTTTGCATTTAGAGGATGAGAAAAAAGAGCTTATTATAAATGATAATATTTCTAATAAAACCTTTGTTATCACAGGTACTTTAAGCAAATCACGCGATCATTTTAAAGAACTAATCGAAAGCTTTGGAGCAAAGGTAAGCTCAAGTGTGTCCAAAAAAACTGACTTTGTATTATATGGAAGTGAGGCAGGCTCAAAGCTTGAAAAGGCTCAAAGTTTAGGGGTTAAATGTATTAATGAAGCCGAGTTTAACGCTCTTTTAGGCGGTGATGATGAGGTATGATGTTTTTGTGAGTGCAAAGTTAAACATTTCTCGTAACAAAGCTTGTGAGCTTATAGAAAACAAGCAAATTTTACTCAATGGCGAGTTTAAAAAAACCTCTTTTAAAATCACATCTTTAAATCCTTTAGAAGATGAGAGTTTAAAACTCACGCTTTTAGAAGAGCTTTTTGTAAGTAGAGCTGCTTTTAAGCTCAAGCATTTTTTACAAGAGCATACATTTACCATCAAAGATAAAATTTGTTTAGATATAGGCTCATCGACCGGAGGCTTTGTGCAAATTTTACATCAAAACAAGGCTAAACACATCACAGCTTTAGATGTAGGTTCTAACCAACTTCATGAAAGCTTAAGAAATTTAGAAAATATCCAAATTTGCGAAAACACCGATTTGCGTGAGTTTAAAAGTGAAATTTTATATGATGTTATCACTTGTGATGTGAGTTTTATATCTTTAACACATTTGATTTTTCATATAGATAAACTTGCTAAAGATCTTATCATCTTGCTTTTTAAACCTCAATTTGAAGTAGGTAAAAACGCTAAGCGTGATAAAAATGGAGTGGTAAAAGATACTAAAGCTATTAAAACTGCTAAAGAAAGCTTTGAAAAAGCTTGTGCAAAGCTTGGTTGGATCTTGCAAGCAAGTCAAGAGTCACACTTAAAAGGAAAAGAAGGTAATGTTGAGTTTTTCTACGCCTATAGAAAAAACTAAGATCACAAATTTAGCCATAGGGCGTTTTGATGGTATGCATTTGGGGCATTTTGAGCTTTTTAAGCATTTAGATGAAAATGGTGCCTTATTTATCATCACTAAAGAGGAAAAAGAAGCCCTAACACCTAAGGATTTTAGAGTAAATTTGGTTGATTTTCCTTTGATTTTTTGTGATTTTGATAAAATCAAGGACTATAAAGGCGAGGATTTTTTAAAGCTTTTAAAGCAAGAATTTCCCAAACTAGAAAAGATCATTGTAGGTTATGATTTTAAATTTGGCAAAGAAAGAAAATGCAGTGCCAAAGACATACAAAGTCTTTGTGGTATAAACACCATCATCGTAGATGAGTTTAAAATTCAAAATAAAAGTGTTCATGCAAGTATGATTAAAACCTTACTTAAAGAAGCAAAAGTCAAAGAAGCTAAAAATTTTCTAGGTAGATTTTATAATATACAAGCAAATATCATCAAAGGTCAAGGCATAGGCGCTAAAGAGCTTTTTGCAACTTTAAATTTACATACAAAAGACTTCTTTTTACCTAAAGATGGTGTATATGCGACTTTAGTAAAGATTGAAAATAAAAGCTATCATAGTGTAAGTTTTATAGGCATAAGATCTACTGATGAGAATTTTGCTTTAGAAACGCATATTTTAGATGAAAATTTCACAAACACAAAAGCAATTTCAGTTGAGTTAAGTTTTATTGACTATGTAAGAGCTAATGAGAAATTTAACGACTTAGCTTTATTAAAAGCACAAATTAGTAAAGATATTGACAAAGCAAAAGAAATTTTAGGAAAATTAAATGAAAGATGAAATTTTTAAAAAACCCTTAGAAAAACAATTTGAATTTGATAAAAGCGTAGCAAGTGTTTTTGATGATATGGTGTCAAGATCTGTGCCTTTTTATACGCAAAATTTAAAACTCATAGTCGAACTTATTGATCATTTTGCACCACAAAATGCGAGAATTTGTGATCTTGGTTGTTCTACGGCTAGTTTATTGCTTGCACTTTATGAAAAAAGAAAAGATTTTCTTTTAAGCGGGGTTGATGAGGCTAATGCTATGTTAGAGATCGCCAAAAACAAATGTCAAGCCTTTGGAGCTAGGGTGGAATTTCATCAAAAAAATTTAGATGATTTTGAGTTTTTTAAAAATGATGTTTTTATAGCTACTTATACTTTGCAGTTTATTCGCCCACCTAAAAGACAAGAATTAGTTGATAAAATCTATCAAAACTTAAATGAAAATGGTATATTTGTGCTTAGTGAAAAAATTCTTTATGAAGATGTCAAAATAGCTAAAAAAATGATACAAATTTATGAGCAATATAAACTAGAGCAAGGTTATAGTAAGCTAGAAATTTCAAGCAAGCGAGAAGCCTTAGAAAATGTCCTCATTCCTTATACTCAAAATGAAAACATAGCTATGCTTAAAAAGGCAGGATTTTCTAAAGTAGAAAGCGTATTTAAGTGGGTAAATTTTGAAACTTTCATAGCTTTTAAATGATAAATTAATAGCTAAATTTTTAAATCGCTTTGTATAATTTTTTATAATTGTTAAAAATATTTATTATTTATAAATTAATAATTATTTATATATTTTAAAATAATTTATTATATAGTGTGATAATAAGTGATATTTTACTAAAAAAGAGGGGTAATAATGTCTTATTATCGATATGGGGGGGGGTATAATGAATTCCTCTCTAGAAAGATTAAATGCAAAGGAAAATTTTAATTATTCTAATACCCAAAGAATTAAAAATATTTTTTTATCTTTGGCAACTATATCTTTTTTAGCAACATGTGCTAATTCTAGTGTTGTTATAAGCGATCCATCTTCTTCTGGTTCTATAAAAATCTCTAAAGCAGGAAAAACAAGAGCTATAGATGATTGTGCAGTAAATAATGGCTGTACTATTATAGAAAGCAATAGCAATAGCGTAACTATATCAAACGCTCAAACAGCGATTATAAAAGAAGGAATAGCTGTTGGTGATGGCAATGGTTATGTTGGGGTAAATATTAATGATGTAAAAGACGGGAAAGTAAATTTAATCAATAATGGAACTATTATAACTCCTTGGGATACAGCTGGAGTAGCAGGTATTGTAAGTAATAATTCCAATATAGGAAGTATTGTTAATAATGGAATGTTTATAAAAGGTGTATGGGCAGGTAGTGATATAATTGCAAACAAAAGCACTATAGATAATATTACTAATAATACCACAATGCAATCGTGGGGTGATAATATAAGACTTAACAGAGGAACTAAAGTAGCTAGTATAATAAACAATGGAACTATGAATGCTTCTTGGAGTAATTGGTATTCTGGTGAAAATATAGTATTACTTGGTAATACTAAAGTAGCTAGCATAATAAACAGTGAAACTATGCAAGCAAATGGAAATGCCAATATAGTTCTCAGAGAACAATCAACAATAGAAACTTTTGAAAATCAAAATTTAATGCATGGTGCTAACATTGGCATTGAAGTAGAGAATTCAAATATGAATACCTTGATTAACTCAGGAACCATACAAGGAAAACAAGCTGGTATTAGTTTTAAGAATGCTATAGGTGGTATT
>NZ_JAKMQK010000025.1:0-5287 GCF_025771545.1 Campylobacter sp. IFREMER_LSEM_CL908 | reverse complement strand
CAAAGGAGTTTCATGAAACAAGGTGATTTTAGCGAAGTTGCAAAACACTACCATAACAGACCAGCATACTCAAGTATGCTTATAGAAAAGTTAATCAAATGTGTAAATGATCAAAATAAAAGCACATTAAAAGTTGTAGAAGTAGGAGCGGGTACGGGAAAGCTTACTAAAATGCTTGCTGATGAGTTTAACCTTTGTATAGATGCAGTCGAGCCAAATGATAATATGCGTGAAGAGGGTATTAAATTTACTCAAAATTCACAAAATATTACTTGGCATAAAGGTAGCGGAGAAGAAACTGCTATGCCTAGTAATTATGCTGATTGGGTAATCATGGCTAGTTCTTTTCACTGGACAGATCCTAAAAAATCCTTACCTGAGTTCGCAAGAGTGCTTACAGGGGGGGGTATTTCACTGCTATATGGAATCCACGCCATATAGCTAAAGGCTCTGTGTTTTATGAAATTGAAGAGGAAATTAAACATATTATACCAGAGCTTACTCGTGTAAGTAGTGGAACTCAAAATGTTAAAAATTGGGAAGAAATCTTAGTAAGTACTGGAGATTTCACAGACTGCTTTTTTATGGAGTGCGATTATAAAGAGCTTTGGAGTAAAGAGCGTTATCTTGGGGCTTGGCATTCTGTAAATGATATTCAAGCACAAGCTGGAAAAGCTAGATGGGAAGAAATTTTAAAAATGATAGAAAATAAAATTTCTTCTATGGATATGATTGAAATTCCTTATAAAATCCGTGCATGGACGGTGCATAAGGCATAGTAAAATCCTTTAGCTTTTTTAGCTTTGCTATTAAAGTTAAAGGAAAAAAATGGAAAAAATAGTAGAACAAGTTTGGGATTATACTAAACATGCAAAATTTTATTCATATAGACCAAATTATGCACCACTTAGTATAGATATGCTAGTAGAGCTTGCTAAAAGAACTAGTCAAAGTTCAAAGATAAAAGTTGCAGATATTGGAGCAGGTACAGGGAATTTAAGTATTATGCTTTTAGAGAGAGCTTGTAAAGTGGTAGCGGTTGAGCCAAATGATGCAATGCGTGAAATTGGTATAGAAAGAACTCAAGGTCAAGATGTAGAATGGGTAAGAGCTACCGGTATTGACTCTACTTTAAAAGATGGAGAGTTTGATTGGGTGAGCTTTGGAAGTAGCTTTAATGTGATGGATAGATCAATGGCACTAAAAGAAAGTCATAGATTACTCAAAAAAGGATGTTATTTTACTTGTATGTGGAATCATAGAGATTTAAATGATCCTATTCAAAAAATAGCAGAAGATATTATTGTTAGTTTTGTTCCAAATTATACAAGAGGCACAAGAAGAGAAGATCAACGCCCTATTATAGAAGCACATAAAGAGCTTTTTGATAATATTATTTATTTGGAGGAAGATTTTTACTTTCATCAAAGTGTAGATAATTATATCAATGCTTGGAAAAGTGTAAAAAATCCTTATTGGGATCTTGAGACTAAAGAAGGTAATGAGTTGTTTGAGAAAATCACTGATAAGTTAAAACAAGAATTACCAGGTGAATTTGATATCAAATATACAACAAGAGCTTGGAGTGCAAAAAAAATATAAAAGAGTGATATTATGGATAGATTAGTTTTTCAAACAAAAGCAAGAAATTTACAGAATTTAAAAAATATACTTAAAAATGCAAAAGTTTTAGATGTAGTTATCACTTCTTTAAAAGAAATCATTCAAGATAAAGAAGAAGTGCTTAAAAAAATTATCAATCTAAATGCGAAAAAACTAATCATCCGTAGTTCTTCTAATAGCGAAGATAGTTTAAAAAGTTCCAATGCTGGAGCTTTTTTAAGTTTGGCTAATGTAAATATTAATGATAAAAGCCAACTTTTTAATGCTTTAGAAAAAGTAAGTCATTCTATGCCTAGTGAGAATGATGAAATTCTAATCCAACCTATGCTTTTAGATATTAAAAAGTGTGGTGTTGCTTTTAGTGTAGATAAGGATAATTTTGCTCCATATTTTTGTATAGAATATGATGAAAACGGCTCTAATAGTTCCATTACAGATGGAAGTGCTAAAAATGCTAAAACATATTTTCACTACCGTGAAAATGAAGATATAAAAGATCCATATATGCAAAAAGTTATTTTATTATTAAAAGAACTTGAAAGTTTATATGGTTGTAATTTTTTAGATGTAGAATTTGCTTTTAATGAGCAAGATGAACTTTTTTGCTTGCAAGTTAGACCTTTAATAATGCAAGAAAAAATTAATCTTTTTAATAACTTGCCTAAAGAAGCTTTACATAGACTTTATAAAAGATTTGTATCTTTACAAGAACCAAGATCTAGAGTGCTTGGAGATAAAGCCATTTTTGGTGTAATGCCTGATTGGAATCCAGCAGAAATTATAGGACTTAGACCAAAAAGATTAGCTTTTAGCCTTTATAAAGAAATCATTACAGATAACATTTGGGCTTATCAAAGAGATAACTATGGTTATAGAGATCTAAGATCACATCCTTTAATCCATTCTTTTTTGGGTATTCCTTATGTGGATGTGAGACTTTCTTTTAATTCCTTTATACCAAAAACACTTGATGAGAATATTGCTAAAAAGTTAGTTAATTATTATTTAGATAAATTATATGAAAATCATGAGTTGCATGATAAAGTAGAATTTGATATAGTATTTTCTTGTTATGATTTTCATATGGCTGATAAATTAGAACGCTTATTAGATCATGGTTTTAATAAAAATGAAATCAAACGCATTGAATTTTCTTTATTAAATCTTACTAATTCTATTATTGATATTAAAAATGGTTTGTGTTTAAAAGATATAGAAAAATCAAAACAAATGATTGTATATTATGAAAATATTATGCATTCAGATTTTTCACCATTAGATAAAATTTATTGGCTTTTAGAAGAGTGTAAAAGATATGGAACATTACCATTTGCTGGTGTTGCAAGGGCTGCGTTTGTGGCTATGACTATGCTTAATTCTTTGGTGGAAATTGGATTTTTTAGCAAAGAAGAAAAAAATGAATTTTTAAATTCTCTTCATACCGTTAGTAAAACTTTGAGTTATGAATTAGCAACTTTAAATGAAAATAACAAACAAGATTTTTTAAAACAATTTGGTCATTTAAGAGCAGGGACTTATAATATTTTATCTCCAAGGTATGATGAGGATTTTGATGGGTATTTTGATTTAAAACAAAAAAGTGAAATTCAAAAAGAAAAGGAATTTAAGATTAGCGATGATAAATTGCAAAAACTTGATCAAATTTTAAAAGAACATGGAATTGAAGTTAATGCAAAAGAATTTTTTAGCTTTTTGAAAATAGCTATAGAAGGACGCGAATTTATTAAATTTGAATTTAGCAAGCTCTTATCTAAAGCTATATCACTGATAGAGGATCTTGGAAATTATTATGGAATATCTAAAGAAGATATGGCCCATTTGGATATTAAGAGTATTTTAAATTTGTATTCTAGTGTGTATTCTAAAAATCCAAAAGATAAATTTTTGAGTGAAATTAATGAAAACAAACAAGAATATCAATTAAGTTTAGCTATAAAACTTCCGGCTTTACTAACTGATGCACATCAAATATTTGGGTTTTTTACTAGCTATATTCATCCAAATTTTATCACGCAAAAAAGCATTAGTGCTAATATTGCTTTAGAAAATGAACAAGATTTAAAAGGCAAGATAGTGTTAATCTATGCAGCTGATCCTGGATATGATTATTTATTTACTAAAGATATTGCAGGTTTTATCACTTGCTATGGTGGTGCAAATTCACATATGGCTATTAGAGCTTCTGAACTTGCTATGCCTGCTGTTATTGGCGTAGGTGAAGAGAATTTTAAAAAATATCTTCAAGCAAAAAAAATTAAAATTGATTGTCAAAGTGAGCAGATATTTTGTCTATGAAATTTATAGCTATTAGTCAAAGAATTTTAGAAAATCAAGATTATTATGAATTAAGAGAGTGTTTGGCACTTGATTGGGGAAGTTTTTTTAAAAAAGAATTAAGTGAGTTTTTACCTCTTCCATTGAGTTATGAAATTGATTTTAAAAATTATATCTCTAGTATTAGTGCTGTGATTTTAAGTGGGGGTAATGATTTAAGCTCTTGTAAATTTTCTTTTGTTAATCAAAAAAGAGACGAATATGAGAAAAACATTATAAAACATTGTATGCAAGATAATATCCCTTTGCTTGGAATTTGCAAAGGAGCACAGATGATTGCTTCTTATTTTAATTCTACCATTTGTCCTTGTAAAGATCATATTGGAAATCATGAAGTATATTTAAAAGATCAAATAATTAATGTTAATTCATATCATAATTTTGCTATTAAAACATTAGGTAATGAGCTTGAGGTGTTAGCAAATGCAAAAGATGAAACAATAGAAGCTTTTAAGCATAAAAAATTTAGTATTTATGGTCTAATGTGGCATATTGAAAGAGAAAACGGTATGAGTGAAAAAAGTATTTTTAATGCGTGGTTAAAGGATATAAAATGAGAGCTATAATTTTAGCAGCAGGATTTGGTTCAAGGTTAATGCCTTTAACAAAATATAATCCAAAATGTATGGTTGAATATAAAAATAAAAAAATCATAGACTATGAAATTCAGGCTTTAAAAGAAAATAATATTCATGAGATATGTGTAGTTGGTGGATATTTATTTGATGTTTTAAAGGATTATGTGGGTAAAAATCATAATTTGGAGTTGTTTTATAAAAATGAAAACTATGATAAAACTAATATGGTCCAGACTTTATTTTGCGCTAGAGATTTTTTACAAAGTTGTATTGAGGATGAGCAAGATTTGATTGTTTCTTATGCTGATATAGTTTATTTTAAAGATAGTATAGAAAAACTCAAACAATCAAAAGATGATTTTGCTGTTATTGTGGATAAAGCTTGGAAAGAACTATGGTTAAAAAGGTTTGAAAATCCACTTGATGATGCTGAAACTTTAAAATTACATGATGATTTTATAGTAGAGCTTGGCAAAAAAGCAAAAAGTTATGATGAAATTCAAGGGCAATATATAGGCTTATTTAAATTTTCTCATCATTTTTTAAAAGAAGTTTTAAAAACTTATGATGAGCTTGATAGAACTTTACTTTATGATGAAAAAGATTTTAAAAATATGTATATGACAAGTTTTTTACAAATTTTAATTAATAAATACAAAAATGCAAAAGCTATAAAAATCAATGGAAATTGGTGCGAGATAGATTTTATGAGCGATTTAAGAGTGGAGATT